>JADGQN010000198.1 GCA_017881765.1 Syntrophobacterales bacterium
TACGTTTTCTCAATTTCCTCAAGCACAAGTGAACTGCGCCGAGCGATATCGATGCCTCTTTGTCCTCCGGTCGGGCCATTCCATCCCGGATCAGTCAACCAGCGCACATAGTCGTCGTGAAACTCGCGATTAATAGCTTCGGGAGTCTTACCCTCCCATTGACCAAAAGCAATTTCTTTCAACCCTTCCTTGAGCTGCATCCGTATTCCTGCCGCCTCGCAGAGAGGTTTGGCCGTGGCTACGGCACGGCGTAGCGGACTGGAAAAGACAGCGACCCATGGAAGGGATTTATAGGCGTTGGCAAAATCCTCTGCCATTTCATAACCTGCCGGGGTCAAGTCCGGATCGAGAGTCCCGCAGTAACAGCCTGTTTGGCTGGCAGTGGTTTCCCCATGTCTCAGAAAATAGATAATTAAACTCATACGTCAGTCGTTCTCTTCGCTTTAATCGCGCGAGATCTGACCCGATCAGGCAACGACCTTTGTTTAGCTCGTCCGCGAGTCCACCATAGGGTGGCCAGGAAAACCGCTACTACTGAAAGTCTCGCCTCGCCCATGCACCTGTCTCCATCAGAAGAGGCTGGCCTTATTCCCGGACGGCAAGTTTCTTTGGCCAACCGCAAGATCCAGGCATTGAATGGTACGATTTCACGTCCCGTGCAGGACGGGCAGGTAAATGTTGAACTGCGCCTTGCCCTGTTGCCTTAAGACCCGGACTGAACCATTATAGCCCGCGATAACCGAGCGAATGGCCGAGAGCGCACGTCGCATCTTTCCTACCCTGCCTTCATGGCCCGGGCCGGATCGGTTAGCCGCAATATCCGTAGAACTGACCGAGAGGAGGGCGCATCTGCCTGGGCCGCTCTCGAGAAGATCGTTCTCTATCGGCAGCGCCTTGGCCAGAATCGTTATGGTGCCTCCCTTTTGGATGATCTCGCTCCCGTACGCGACAATAGCCGCAAAGACCCGGCTCATCTCTTCCCGGTCCGCCACGACGCGCATGTCGCGATCCGCCAGCACGGTTTGAAGCCTCACCCTTTTCCTAACCATTCTTCGCAGCGCCTGTACCACCTCCCGAATGAAGTGATTGACGTTCAGCAACCCCAGACCGTCAGCTTCTCGTCTGTAGGGTGCAGGAAGGGCGTTACCGGAGCGTTCACCTGTCTCCGCGTGCGTGAGCATCCCCTGGACGTATGTCGTGAGCGGGTCAGCTGCTTTCATTTCCGTGTAAATCGTCTTTCGATCCCCTGTCACCGCTTGCGACACTTTTTCAAAATGGAGGACAGAGCCTGCAGCGCTTTTTTTGAGCATTTGCATCCCCCTTGAGCGGCTTCGGCCTCTTATTTCTCAACACGGGCCAAAATCTCTTTCGCCTTCTGGCGAGCTTCCGATAGATATCGATCGGCTTCCTTCTTCAAGTCCTCAGCTTGAAGCTTGGCCTCCACAATGATCTCTCTTGCTTGCGTGCTGGCATCGGCATAAATGTCCTTCCCATCTTTTAAAACCTCGCTCCCTTTCTCCATGATATCAGACCTCAGTTCTTTCCCGGATTTTGGTGCGAAGAAAATGCCTGCCAATGCGCCCAAGACGCCTCCAATAAAAAATCCCATGAAGAAATGACTTCGTTGATCTTCATGCTCTGCCATAGTAAATCCCTCCTTCTCTTCCCTTTTTCTTCTCGTGGAAATAAGGTGAATCACCTACTGTGGGCGATATCCCCTCATTTCCCTTACCGCTGAAATCATACTTCTCTAGCAATAAAGGATTCGCGTGTTAATAAGCGGACCAACCCTGGATGCCAACTATAATGAGATAGATGGCAACGATATAACTTCAGGTGCCGCAAACCCACCTCGGAAGTTCTCTTTACCATGACGCCTCTTAATGATGAACTGTGATAGTCACAACGTAAGACAGAATAAATCCTTGTCAATTGACCTTACCTTCCGTGAATTACTCTAAGTCGCGAGGTGCGAAGATGTGATACATATCGCGCAAGACCAATAGAGATTGTTCCGCGCGTCAGAAATGCCATGGCGGTTGCGTAGTTGACAACCGCGGGATGTGTGCATGACGCGATTGGCTTAGTTGGTATCCTGCAGCCGAGATGATCACGCGACGAGTACCGCTTACAATCCTCACCTTTCCCGAAGCCCCGGAGGTTGCGCAGACGAGGAAGGACGCGGACATCCCGTCCACCTGCACTACTAATGCATGAGCTCAGATTAGGGACAGTGAGCACTCACGGACTAAAAGCGTGAAAAAAAGAGAGGGCCGATGACTTTCTTGCTTGGGATGGGGTCACGGCGTGACAAGATCTCATTGCGACGCGATAGTTAGTCTCGGGCTTTTATACCCAGCACCCGCCGTATCGTCTCAGCCATTTCCCGTTTGACAAGGGGCTTCATGACGAACTCGCGGATGCCCAGGGCGCGGGCCTCGTCTCGCGAGATCATCTCGGTGTACCCCGTACAGAGAATGATGGGCATGTTCGGACGTATCTTCATGAGCTCTTTCGCCAGGCTCACTCCGGTAGCTTTCGGCATCGTATAGTCGGTAATGACGCAATGAAACCGGTCGGGCCACGCTGAGAAGATGCCCAGCGCCTGGCTGCTGTCTGATGTTGCGACAACCTCATAACCAAGCCGCCCGAGCATCTCCTTGGCCGCCTCGACGAGGAGTTGTTCGTCATCGACAAAGAGAATGCACTCCTTCCCGCCGGCGATCTCCCCTGCCATCTCCGGTTGCGCGCTCTCCTCGTGGGCAACCTTTGGCAGGAAGACCGTGAAGGCGCTCCCCCTGCCTGGTTCACTGGATACTATAATAGCTCCCCCGAGGCTTTGCGCGATGCCATAAACCACGGCAAGGCCGAGACCCGTCCCTCGGCCGCGGTCTTTTGTCGTAAAGAAGGGCTCGAATATGCGGTTTTTGGTTTCGGCATCCATGCCATGCCCGGTATCCTTGACCGAGAGCTCAACGTACGCGCCCGGTGCGAGATCCGGATGGGTCGGCAAGTTGTCAGGATGGAACTCCACATCCCTGAGGGCGATCTCAAGATGACCGCCGTTCTCCCTCATGGCATAGGCAGCGTTGGTGCCCAGGTTCATGAGGAGTTGCGTGATCTCGGTAGACTCGGCAAGGATTATGTCGGAGGTAGCGTGTGTCTCAAGCTCCATGGTGATCGTGGTGGGAAGAAATGACCTGAGCAGCTTGAAGGTTTCCGAAACGACGGGGGTGAGGTGAAGCGGTGCTCGCAGCAGGTCGCTCTTGTGGCTGAACGTAAGGATCTGCTTCACCAGGTCTCGTCCCCTGACGCCGGCCGTCAAGACGTAGTTCATGTGCCGCTTGAGCAGGCTCCCCTCCGGCGCATCGTCGATGGAGAGCTCGGTAAAACCGATGATGGCCGCGAGCACATTGTTGAAGTCGTGGGCGATACCACCGGCGAGGACGCCGATTGCTTCCATTTTATGCGCCTGGCGAAGCTGCTCATTGAGCCGCTCCCTCTCCCGGCTCTCCTCCACGAGCCTGTCATAGGCTTGCTGCAATTCCGCGTTCAGCTTCTTCGCCTCCTCCGTAAGTTCATGCTGTCGTACAGAGGCGAGCATCAATTCCTCATTCATCGCGGTCACGTTCTGGCGGAAGAGTTCGGCCTTCGTCGTATCCGTCACCTGGATCATGACTCCAACCGGGTGAGTGGAAGCATCTGGAACCGCCCATATCGCATAAGACCAGTGTAAAGGATGGGGTGCAGAGTGTACCTTCACAACACAGGTTTCGCCCTCTCCTGCATGGTACACCTGGTCAAGATGCGATAGGGCCTCTCCCGCCTCCGGCACTGCGCGGGCGAAGGGGACTCCGATCAATTCTTCGCTCTCTCTCGATACCAGGCGGCAGAAGGCGGGGTTGACATAGCGCACGATGTGCGTGCTCCCCTCCATTGCGGCCACCGGCAGGGGCGAACGCTCGGTTACCTGGCGGCTGAGACTTTGCAGATCAAGTGTGTGGTGGTCCACGCCCGACTTTGTTTTCTTACCCACTGATGTTCTCCTATTTTCTCCCTTTCGGCTTACCCCGCGGACCTCCTTTTTGGGCGGAAGAGTCCAACAGCTCGGGGACTTCCGTGATAAGACCGCGATACCCTCGCATACGGGGGCCTATGATGATCCCCTCGGACGTGATTTCATATTCCCGGATATCATTGCTATAGCCGCTGCCCCGCATTTTGATAATCATGAGGATTTTGCGGAGCTGACCGTCGATCTCTACATAACTAAGCCGGATAATATCATCGGCGAGAAACGAAACCGAGAAGTTGCTGAAGAGGAAATGGGTAAAAGCCGCGTCTACCTCCACCGTGCTTAAGATCGTCACCCCGATTCCCGTCAACGCGCTTATCATCCGGTAGAGAGACTCCCGAAAGTCGGTCCGGAAGCCGGGAGCCAGCGCCATCTCAAAACCAGCGACCGAATCGATAACCAGGCGCTTGGCGTCAGCCTTCCGGACAGCTTCAAGTATCTCCTGCAAGGTTTCATCCACGGAGAGGTCCAGGGGACGAAGGCAGAGAATATTGAGCCTGCCGGCCTTCTGCGGCGTTTCAAGGTCCAGATCGAAGTTCTTGGCCCGCTCCACATAACCTCTTGGACGCTCTTCAAAGACCGCCACAATTGCCGACTCCCCTCTTCGGAGGCCCTCGGCAATGAATTGGGTTGCCAGGAGCGATTTTCCCGTCCCCGAGGCGCCGGACACAAGAACACTATCCCCTTCGGGGATTCCCCCACCCATCATCTTGTCCAACTCGGCAATACCAGTGGAAAGGCGCCGCTTGGAGCGTTTTATCTCCTTCTTTCCGGCCAGGCCGCGAGTACGTGAGAAGGTTTCCAGCCCGGCTTCGGTAATGCGGAAGGTGTGCATCCCTGGTACGGACGACTGCCCGCGCAGCTTCACGATCCGCAACTTTCGCACAACGGCGTTCCCCTCCACGGTCTGATAGAGCCAGAAGAGGCCGTCGGCAACGGTGAACACGGGATTACCGCGCATTTCGTCCTCGGTATATTCCCCGAGCAGAAAGGTTGTCGCCTGCCAACTGGCCAGGTGCAGGGCCAAGTCCTGGACGAATGCTTGCAGTTCCATTTCACTGGTGGCCTGCGTCTTCCGAACGACCGTGCGAAAGGAGTCCACCACGACGATGCCGGGGCTGGCCGTCTCAACCTCTTTTGCGATCTGGGCCATGACCGCGTTCAGGTCCTTCTCCAACACAACTTGGCTCAGATTGATAAAGCGGATGGCGTTGTTCACCTTGGCTTGATCGAAGAAGGTAAACTGTTGCTGGTACCTTAGCATTTTCATGGCGGGCTCGCCGAGAACGGTGAAATAAAGCGCGGGGCACTCCGGGGTCGCATTGGCGAAAGCGATTTGATGTCCCAGCGTGGTCTTGCCGGCTCCGGGGGAGCCGGCGATGATGTTAAAAGAGAATTCCGGGAGGCCACCGCCCATGATCTCATCAAGACCCGGAACCCCGGTCGACAGTTTGTGGATTTTCACTTTGTCTTGTTCTCTCATAGCTCTTTCTCCGTTTCAGCATTCATATCTTCGAAAGGTGCATCCGGCCACAGATCACGAACCAGACCCAGCGTCAACGCCTGGCCAATGAAGGTAACAAGCAGCCCGAGCAACTGCGCCACAAGGAGGGCTTCCCCCTTCTTCGCGGCTTCATCCATCAGCTCAATCGCTCCTGTCCGCTCCAGCGATCCATCTTCCTTGACCTGCACCTCCCCAAGCGAGGGAGCTTCCTTCTTTGCCAGCGTCAGAGCCCGGGAGATGAGGGACCGATACCCTGTGGCTCCCGCGAGTGTCGAAAGGGGCTGGCGCAACTTCTCGCACACGCGAAACGCTGCGCACATATTCATCTCAGAAGGCTTGCCCGCACTGACCTCCTGAGCGAGTAACCAAAGGGCTAAATTTTGTATCACCGGAGTGACTGGGCTCACTATCTGGCCACCTCTTCCCCTATTTCTTCATTAAGCAATACGCTTGGCTGTTCGTCCAGTTTGTATTCGTCGACGTAATCGAATGTATAGTCCAAGTATAGCAAAATGCTTGACGGGAATAAAGCGATAATGAACCGTGCGACCGGAAGAAGCTCAATCGGCAGGCCTGCATGGCTTGATTGGCGATCCGCTTCCGCTCCAATACTTAGACTTGTTGCAAGGGTTCTGCCCTTCACCCGAGCCTGGCACTAACTGGGGTAACCCCTTCCTTTGATGAGGGCGGTACGAGGGCAACAGAGGATGCTTCTAGGTCGCAGAGGACTGACCTTTGCAGTCCCGTCTCAGACGGGATGAACCTCGATAAGTGTTTGGTGCAGAAGCTTCGCGCCGATGCCGGAACCCAAGCCGGAGCCGTTGGCAATGAGTCAGATAGTCGGTTGTATGAAAGGGCGAAATGAACATCTTTTTCGTTCAGGGGAAGATCTATCTCTTGACACGGGAAGGCCGTATAAGTGTTAGGCGGCATCCTACGACGATTTTTCGACGTACTTCTTGAGACCCTCAAGCATTGCTCCCAAATTCTTCGCCGATTCTTTGCGCGCGTCCTCGTTGGAGTTGTTGTCTTGAGAAAGAGAAACCTCAGTTTTGTTGCCGCTGCCAGAGAGATTGATTGTAACGGTGTGATAGTTCTCTGGCCTATCAGGTTTACCGGATACCGGACTGAAATGGCTGTATTGAAGAGTTTTCTTGGGATCGATTTTGAGGATGATGCCTTTGTCCTCGTATTTCTTTCCATTCATTTCACCCTTCCATGTGATCTCGCTTCCTTCACTCCAGTCCGATTCAACGTCAGCGCCAAACATGTATTGCTTGATCGCGTCTGGTGTGCCCAGTGCTCCCCAAACCTCACTCGTTGCCGCTCCGATCGAAGTTGTGGCTTTAGCTACCAAGTTATTGCTCACGACCTTCTCCTTGCTGGTGATGTGAAATTGCCGCCTAACAGGTGCTTGCTTTCTGTTGTTATGTCCCTGCCCTTTAATGGGTGGCTACTCTTCATTCCAAAATAATCCTGAATGCCGGTGATGATGGTTTTCTCGCTCTAACCGACAGATATTATAGGGACCTACTTTTTTAACTTTTTGTCATCCTACTTTCTATGTTCTCCCTCGCCTCCTTCAGGTTTTCCTTGGGGCTGAGAGTGTGGTGGCTGCTGATCTCTCTCCTGAGGTTGTCTCTGCGGTTGCTGAACTTTCTCCTGCGGTTGTTGCCTTGGCTGCTGAACCTGAGGTCTTGGCTCTTGTCTCTGTGGCTGCTGAACCTGCGGTTGTCTTTGTTTCTGAACCTCAGGCCTCTGTTGATATTGCTGTTGCCTTTGTTGCCTTAGTTCCTGTGTCTGTTGTTGCGGTCGGGTGACAAAGGGGACGACCGTAAATAAGTGATCCCTGAGAAGTAACTCCCCAAATAAGTATTGTAGTAAATTGTATACAATGTTAGATTACGGCATGTATAAACAAACATCACCCCAACAAAAACTATTCGGTATCGAAACGCAGGTATCCCCCTCTTTGCGCAGTCGTCTTGAGTCTTCATGGGCTCACCTGTTCAGGTGCGAAGTGCTCCCCATCCTGTTAAGGAAGGAAGATGACTACGCGATGCTGTATGGCAAAACCGGCCGACCCAATTTCAGCGTTGCCCGTCTGCTCGGTCTGTGTCTTTTGCAGGAGTGGAACGACTTGAGCGATCAAGAGGCCCTGGACACCTTCAGCTTCGACGTGCGGTGGCGCTTGCTTTGGATGTCAACGATGATGAAGACTATCTATCTCGCCGTTCTCTTGTTGAGTTCCGCCGGCGATTAGCCACCAAAGACCCTGAGATGAAGCTGGTTCGTGCGGTATTCGATACCATCAGAGATTCAGCAATAGACAAGCTTGGCTTATCGGTCACCCACCAGCGGCTTGATTCCACCCATATCATTTCCAATATACGCCTGCGCGGCAGACTGGCGAACTTGGCCAAACTTGGTATTTCTATATTTTGTCCCCCAACTTTCTCTGTCCCCCAAGTTTGTCCCCCAAGTTCTAACGGGTTGTCAGGTGTTTTCGTGCGGCAAAATGCCTTTTCCCTATATTTAAAGAGCCCGTGAATGGCCTTTAATATCTTTCTAACAATCTCTTCAAGACGCCAGGTTGGACTTCGGATAGGGAGGCGTTTGTTATTCACGCGCACGGCATGCAGGAGATCTCCCGATTTGCCTCCAGGAGCGGTAGCAATCTAACGCCGCTCCCATGCTCATTGTTTGGGCAGGGTGAAGCTAAAAACACTTCCTTTAGCTGGTGCGCTTTCGACCCATATCTTACCCGCATGCCCCTCAA
>JADGQN010000199.1 GCA_017881765.1 Syntrophobacterales bacterium
GCATTCCTCCAGACCCTTCTGACTTCCGATACCGCTCAAGCTCAAGCTGCCCTGTATTGCAATTCAAGCTGATGAACGGTAGGGACTAAACTGTTACATCAAGACCATACCCTGGCGAAGTGCTTGGGAAAAGAGCCGTGAACCGTCACTAAAACAGCAACTGATCACTTACAATGCGGAGGACTGCGAGGCACTCCAGCGCACCACGCGGCCTTTCCCAACCAGGACCGACCCTGGGATGGAAACAAGTATGGTCGAAATCTGCTCCTGCTGTGCGCCTATCTAAACATTGACCTGAGAATGTCTCAGAAGAGAATCGCCGTTTTTCTCAAAGAAGTTTTCGGCTTCCAATTCTCTAACAACACGACAAACAAACTCAAACAAAAGGCTGCTCTACTGTACAAGCCTACCTACCAGCGTCTTCTGAACAAGATAGTCAGCGGGAAGTTGGTTCATGCTGACGAAACACCGGTGAACCTGGAGGGCAAGACCGGCTATGTCTGGGCTTTCGCTAGCGGATAGGATCGCACCTGTTATTCATTTCCTTCCCCACGTGGCTGGAAGAAGACTGAATATACGGAGCAGGAGGATCGATTCAAAGGCCAGTCGTCTGTTGAGGTTTAGATCCTGTCTTGCGGTGCAGCATCTTGTCGAGATGTGAATCGGGCGGAATCTCGACACTATATCCCATTTTCCGGTAGGTGCTCATCCTCTTTCGGAACATGGTGATACCGAGGCCCATGTTAACATCGACATAATCGTATATCCGAACATCATTTTTCCCGGCGCTTTCACGGTGGAGACGCCCGGCGTATTGCACAAGGCGCCCCTTGAACGATATCGGCATGGCCAGCACCAATGTGCACAGTTCCGGCAGGTCAAATCCTTCGCCAATAAGAGATCCGGTTGAAAGCAGAAAGGGGGATTCTCCTCGTTCCCTCATTGCCCTAATCTCTTCCATCATCTGGTTCCTCATACGTTTCCCGGTATCGCTCGTGATAAGAAAGCCGGCCGCATGCTTTTCGACCTGCATCGCGGTTATTTCGGCCAGAAGCAATTCCAGATGATCCTTTCTGTCCGAAAGGACAAGAGGAAATCTTTCTTCCTTCAGTGCGGCTATGACGTCGGAGGCGACAAGACGGAGACGGTCTCTGTCGGTCACCAGGGCCTGCCAGATATCGTGGAGTGCCGGTTGCGACGTCTCATCGCTCAGTCGGAACCCTGTCTCGCGCACCACCACCTGGCGGATCAGCAGCGCCTGGGCCTCGGTTTCATCCATGGTATGCAACACCGGACCGCACTGCATGGTGATGATTCTTTCGAGCCCGTCTTTACGGTACGGCGTTGCCGTAAGGCCAAGAAAGTGTCGGGCTTGGATTCTTTTGAGTACCGCCTCGAAAGAGACCGCCGGAACATGATGGCATTCGTCAATGACAATGTGACCATACCCATCTATCAGCCGATCAGGGTCGTTGTCCCGGGCAAGGGTCTGCAGCATTCCGATGTCGACCAGGCCTTTCCGTCTCTTCTCTCTATGATCGAAGGTCCCGATCTTATTTTTCTCGAGATCTGTAAACTCAAGCAGCTGTTCTTTCCACTGATCAGCAAGCTGCTTTCGATGCACGAGGATGAGAGTCGGGAGTTTACGCTTCGCAATGAGCGCGCAGGCTATAACGGTCTTCCCGGCACCCGGCGGGGCGACCAGCACGCCCGACTCATCGGACGACAGAGCGCGCAGAGCCTGTTTCTGAGGTGAGAGAAGAACACCGGAGAACTTAATCGGAATGGGCTTAGCGCCGGTGCGAAGATCAGTAAATTCCACGCGTGCCCCGGCCACGTCGGCAAGCTGCATGCAGCGCGAAAGTAGCCCTCGGGGCAATATCATCTTCTCGCCGTCGTCGGATAGCTCCGCGGAACAAACATAGCGGGGTGTATTCCAGGTCGAGAAACGCATGCGCTGTAGCTCGAAGAATTTAGGATCGGCAAAGGTCGCCGTCCGCTTGAACGCTGCGATCAGACTGGAGGGCATTCCGCGGATGACTACCTCAAGATGGCGCGAATAGAGGAATGAAATGGATTGTGGGTAAATGCCCCTGAGCTTTTCCTCTGTAATATCTATCGATCCTTGGGCCTCGACGAGGTCGGGGGCAGCCTGTTCTGTCTTACATTTCAGGATCGGTGATGGGGAGTTGCTTTGGAGAATGGCTGCAACATCCGCAGCCGAAAGGAGCCTGACACGGCTGAGAAAATCCCATTGGTCAGGATAGGGGATGAAATCGTCATCAACAAAAACGCTGTTGCCGCTTTTCCGGGGGATTCTTTGCAGGGGAAGGGCGATCAGGTTACCGAAACCTCCGTTAGGCATGGTATCCTGGCTGGGAAAGAGCCGGTCGTAACTATCGAATCCTATATGGTGGCGTCGCGTCATGGCTTGGGTGAGAATAAGCGTTCCGAGTTGCCGGGCTATCCGCGCAGCGATCGGCTCCTGAAAGAATATCCAGGCGTGAGCGCCGCTTCCTGAGCGCGACCGCTCGATGTAAACTTCGACGCCCATATCCCTTGCGGCAGTCTTATACGTGAGGGCATCAACGGTCCAATGTTCTTTGTCAAAATCGGCGGCAAGGAATATACACGTGTCGTCGTTGCGGATGGTATAGGTTCCGACTGTGACGGAGCCTTCTATGTGATTGCGAATAACCGACTCATCGAAAGGGATGAGGGCACGGTTCTGACAGTCACTGCACCTGATTCTCGGCTTGTCGCATAAGCCCCTCACCCATTCGGTGCTGCAGGCGGGGGAATATCCTCTTGTCCCCTTATTCTGGTTTTCCCACATTTTGGGGAAGACATCGTCGCGACAGCGAAATAATCGCATGAAAAGGGAGATCCGCTCTTCAGGAGTCGTCAGCGGGTTCTCGGAAGCGGGGATTCCGAGAATGTCTCGTGATGCGCTGACTGTCGACAAGGACTCCAGCTCCTGCAGGAGACGTAGCTTTTCCTGTTCAAGTTCGGCAAGACGGGCCTTGATCGTTTCGATCCGAGCATTCATAGTGACTACCGGATTGCTAAATCAGAAGGATCTGAATCCGTTTGCCCAATGCCTTGGCAACGCGTTTAAGGGTTGATAGCTTAATATCCTCGGCGTGATTCTCGATCCTCGATATGGCCGTCTTTTTTGTATGGACGCGGATGGCCAGCTCTTCCTGAGTCAAACCGGCAGCTTCGCGCGCCTGGCGAAGAACTTCTCCGATTTTAAACTGTTCGTACCCTTCGTCAAACCCTTCGGCGAACCCCTTGTCTCTCTTCTTTCTCTCGTCAACATAACTATCTAAGTCGCTCATGACCTCGACCTCCTCATAAAATCTTTCTTATACGCCTCTGCTCGCTCTATTTCCCTTCGAGGCGTCTTTTGGCTCTTCTTCGAAAACCCATGAGTAAAACGATGACGGCACTTTTTGAAAAGAAAGCGAGAAGCCGACACGCGTTAGACCCAAGTCGTACTCGGCACTCCCATATGTTATCTGTTGCCTCGAGTTTTTTGAAGTAAGCCGAAGGGATCATCTCTAGATCCTGTATCAGCTTGAGAACCCAAACTACCTTTTGTCCAACCTTGTCAGGGACAGAATCTAAGAACTCCTGTGTCGGGCACCTACCTTCTTCAGTTCGGTAGAAATCGATCTCTCGCTTACCCATAGGTATAGGTTAACATGTATGTTAACCTGTTTCAAGTAAATTTCACTTAAAAAGCATAAAGGGCAAGGAAAGCAATAGCTGCAGACCCCCGATGTGCTGCAGGTGGTGGTCCTGCTAAAGGCGGCGACTTGGTCTTATCTGGCGGCCGGGCCTGCATCTCAGGGTCCGCACTCCTGGATTTCTTATTCTTAAGCCCACGCGCCAATCAAATGTATCCCCAATTTCAGGCGACTTATTCGTAATATTTGGAGATTCGTTTATGACCTTGACTTGAGTATCTGCCTGCATTGGTATCATCGTCCGTCTTATACGGGATCTTGGAAGTAATTCCCAACGCGCGCAGCTCCTGGCGAACCCGTCTCACGTCAGCCTCATCGGTCCAATCATACGTGTAAACGCAGATTACTTTCATTCCAGGGTTGGTCACAATCGGATTCGGTTTTGCCGTGGCGACCTTGGCTGATTCGCCCAAGCACCCATCCTCCGTTGCAAGCTTGATCTTTGTCCAGACCTCATCAATTTGTGAGATCGGTGTGAATATGAGCCACTTGCCTGAGTTCGCTGTAGTATCCGGGTAGTCACCTCGTTTTCTCTTCGCATATAACCAATATTCGTGAGTCACCTGAGACGGCTTAGGCTCCGACGACACTGAAATCTTTCGCTCAGATTTCATGATAATCACCCGACCAATTCACCCTCATTTCAGGCTCTTCCATAAATGTTCTAACTCTCAGTCCCTCCATAAACCATCGCATAAGATTGTACCGGAGATTTGCTCCATTTCCAGCTAATTCGATCCAATGTGATGACGGGGGCTTATCGATAGCGATTTTGATAATCTTTTGATCATATTAACCTTGGTTCGAGCCTCCACCCAAGAAACCGCGGTGACGAGCGGGCAGCTTAGTCCTGTTCGGCACCCGTAAAAGCTTGAGATCCAATCGCTATAGCCGATTTCACTAATCGTATTAGAGAAGGTGCGTGAGCAAGGATGAACGTTCGATGTTACAGCTGAAATACTCAGTCCTTGCTATTCCCAAGGCAGAGTGACAACAAGGGTTGTGAAAGTGCCCGAGGGGGTTGCAAAATAAGGCTGCGGAACTTTATTGAAAATATGCGGGTTTTTGCAGCACTTTCTTGACAACGTTGGAAGAACTTTATTGAAAATCGGTTCGTAACCTATTGAAATTACATAACCGGTTATGCAACACTTTCTTGAAACCTACAAGCCACTGAGTTGTAGGTTTTTGTAGGTTTCAATAAACCATATGCAAACTATCAATAATCTGTCGACAGTTTACTGATAGTTTTGCAGTAAGTAGGCGCGAATTGTGGGTATCGGAGCGCTATTTTTGCGGTGCGAAACAATTGCAGCAGTCGTTTGGTTTAAGCCACAAGTGCGCGCAATTTAGAACGAAGGAGTGCTTGACAAAATATACCTTCGTGGTACGATGGATGTGCGGTGGAGTGTGCCGCCTCTGTAGTTGCTCGCCGTCGAAGCCGAAGGAACAGCATAAGAAAGGAGGTTCAATATGCCATCGTGTGTGTACCAATCCGATAGTAAAACCTGAAGTGCGGGTTTTCCTGAAACTGATTCGCTATGCCGAGCACTATGGAAATGATGGCGGAAGCTACTACGTCACGTATGGAGGAGGAAGATTCACCGACACTTCTCAACATCCTTTCACCGGACTTCCAGCCATAACCAAATGGGGCAAAACCTCCTCTGCTGCCGGAGCCTATCAGATAAAGATGGATACCTATAATGACCTCAAGGCCAATGGTATCATTTGTGATTTCTCTCCTTGTTCTCAGGACACGGCTGCCATCGAGTTGATTAAGGCCAAGAAGGCTATGGATCTGGTTACATCGAGTCAGATACAGGCAGCCATAGAAGTCCTCAACCGTACATGGACAGCCCTACCGGGTGGCAAACACTCCAATATGCCCATGGATACAGCTGTCAAACTGTATGAGAAATTTGAAAGGGAGGAGCGATGAAGGCCAGGCTCTGTTTGATCCTCCTGCTTCTGGCATGGGCCTATCCATTGTTTGCTGAGGACTCGTCCACCCGGCTTTATTCCTTCAAATGTGGAGACGCCCAGGTGACTGTCTCCTCTACATGTATGTTTAGACACATAACGCAATGCACCAAGCAATCTATGTTATTGACCACCCCCCAAGGTGATATTGTTAAGTTGCCTCATGATGGTAAGGCTTCATTACAGCCTTCGGAAGGACCACCGCCCTTAATGGATGCTCTGGTCACCGATTGGACATGTGCCATAGCCAAAGACGGCACTCCTTACATCCTCCTGTGGTATACCTGCCGGTGGGGTGAGGACTGTCAGGATGACACTATGGAATGGGTGCGGATATTCGATACACATGGTAAGAATATGACCGTTCACCTTAAGAACCTGGACGCTGACGGGGTCCAGAGGCTTTACAAGAAGCTAGGGCTGGATCCAGGAACCTTCCGGGTGGATAGGATACAATACTGAAAAGCAGCAACCATGCCCGTAACTCCTACATTCACCTGGATAAGATCGGAGTCAAGCTCAATGTCGATAAATCCAGCATAGCCCTCATTACTGCGATCAATATGAGGCAGAACTCCACCAGGGTGACTTCGTCCTCGCCTCATAGCACAAATATATCAGACGGTTATAGATAGTTCTGAACAATCTCCTGGGGATAGGGTATTGTTGGACCAGTGGTGCCGTTGATCCGCGCCTGCCGGGGGTATGTCTTGGATTTGAAGGAAGTCGTTGTCCGGCCCGTCCGTCCGTCTGAAGAGCGGCGTTACCAGGCTCTGATGCAGGAGCATCATTACCTCGGCTCTTTACCCAAGATCGGCCAGACCGTCTGGTATGTCGCCTCCTGGCGCGATGAGTGGGCGGCCCTCCTCTCCTTTTCCGCTGCAGCCTGGAAGTGCGGGGTACGGGACCGCTGGATCGGATGGGACTTCCGCCATCAGTATGATCGCCTGAAGCTGGTGGTCAACAACAGCCGCTTTCTGATCCTGCCCGATTGGCATGTTCCTAATATGGGTTCTCGCGTCCTGTCGTTATGTCAAAAGAGGCTCGTCCATGATTGGCAAGAGAGGTTCGGCCATCCGGTGCTGCTCCTTGAGACGTTTGTGGATCCCGAGCGCTTTCGGGGAACGGTGTACAGGGCAGCAAACTGGATCTATGTCGGCAACAGCAAAGGCTTCCGCCGGATTCGTAACGGGTACGCTCCTTGCGAGTCGCCCAAAATGGTCTTCGTCAAGCCCCTTGAGGCCGATGCGCGCGTGCTCCTGTCCCACGCCCTGCTCACACCACCTTATCGTACAGGAGGCTCCAAGATCATGCTGAGCGCCGACCAGATGCAATCGCTCCCCTCATTCTTTGCCGCTATCCCGGACCCCCGTCGCACCCAAGGCCGACGTCATCGTCTGGGTACGGTTCTGGCAATTTCCGCCGGTGCAATACTGTGCGGGATGCGCGGCTACAAGGCCATCTCGGATTGGGCCGAAAGTCTCGGCCAAAAGGCCCGGAGGCGTTTCGGCTGCCGCTACGAAAAGGGTCGCTACCTCATCCCCAGCGAGTCTATCATCCGCGATGTCCTGATCCGCGTCGATCCGGCGCACCTGGACCACGCCCTGCAAGACTGGAACGCGGTTTACGCCGGGAAGGATGAAAGCCTTGCCATAGACGGCAAGACCATGTGCAACGCCATCGATGATCAAGGTCAAACCCACATCATGAGCGTTGTCGGTCATGAGACAAAGACCTGCTACACCCAAAAAAAGTGGGAGCTCTGCCGGTAAAGGGCGATGAAGAGCTCAAGCAAACAAACGAGATCAAGACAGCCATCCCCTTGCTCGACGCCATCGACATCCGGGGCAAGGACATCACTGTCGATGCCCTTCTTACCCAACGCGCGATAGACGCCTATCTGGTCGGGCGCAAGGCCCACTACCATTTCACCGTCAAAGGAAATCAGTCCGGACTCCTCAAAGACCTCGCGCTCTACTTCCAGGATCGAAAGGAGGCGGATTTCGTTGAGCATGCACCCCCTGACCACGGGCGCATCAAGGTCCGAAGCATCTGGATCACAACCGAGCTCAACGAGTATCTCGACTTTCCCCATGTAGGACAGGCATTCGTGATCGAACGACGGTCCACAAAGAAGAAGGGCGGCAAAACCACGTGCGACATTGCCTACGGCATCACCAGCCGGAGGCACATTGAAGCGAAGCGTGTGCTCAAGGTGAACCGTGATCACTGGACCATCGAGAATAGCTGCCATTATATCC
The DNA here is from genome assembly GCA_017881765.1 of Syntrophobacterales bacterium. Lineage (GTDB taxonomy): Bacteria > Desulfobacterota > Syntrophorhabdia > Syntrophorhabdales > WCHB1-27 > JADGQN01. The sequence continues at coordinate 7,997 of JADGQN010000199.1, forward strand.
TTGATTGGAACTATGATGAAGACGGAGTCAGATACCCACAGGCTATGGCCCGGAAAACATCACGAGACTGCGCCGGTTCGCCATCGGCGTGATCAAATCGAAAGGCGCACGGAGCGTCGTACAGAAAATGCGGGAACTGACGCTCAATGTCCGTCTGGTCTTCGACTATCTGCGGATGACGGAGAACTCATGTGCCGCTGCACGTGTTTGAAAGGAGAACAAATTTACCGTGTGTTGAAGGCCGGTCCAGGAAGAAAGGGCCGGGATTTTGTGTTACCATGATGCTTACTGGCGAACCTGTCTCTCATCGAGCGCAGGGTTGTGTATGGTA
>JADGQN010000200.1 GCA_017881765.1 Syntrophobacterales bacterium
CCTGATGACGCAGAGTTGTAGCTGTCTAGGACAAAAGCGTGTCCAACAAAACAATGCAGCGGACGTCTCACAGCCGCCGCTGATTTTGTGGTTGGGACGTAAAAGCCTATGAAATGCATGATACGGCTACTACGAAATATATGAGGGACTGTCGATGAACAAATCACTTTTGTATTTCTTCGGGGCTGGCGCTAGCGCTCAGGCTCTGCCACTAGCATCGGGACTTGCCCCACGTATTGCCCAGTTTGCCAGTGAACTGGAACACATCCATCCGCAAGATGCTTCAGGCGATCCCGAGAAGACGAAGCTGTGGGGAGGTTCGCGGCAGAGACTGTGTGAGGCCCTGAGATGGTTAGCTGAGGAAGCATCTCGACATGCATCTGTCGACACATTTGCGAAAAAGCTATTCTTCAGGCATGACAGAGCAAACCTAAAGAGACTCAAGTCTGCGCTATCGGCCTTTCTTGTGATTGAGCAATCACAAAAGCCATTAGACAAGCGATACGATTCTTTCTTCGCTACAATCCTCGAATTCAACAGTCAGTACCAGGCCTGTATTCCCCCGGAGCTTCGCATCATTACTTGGAACTATGATACGCAGCTGGAGAAAGCGTTCTACGGCTTTTGTGGAGATAAGAATTACGTCGTGGACTCAGTGACATTCAATGATCGTATCTATCGGGTTAACGGGTACTGTGGCACCAGCCAGCCGGGGCACGTAGGTCCGCCCTTTCAGGCCGTCTTGAATGCGACATCCGACATGGTCTGGGAAGCAGGCATCGCACTGTATGAAGAATGCATGCGCGATCCTTCATCACCGGAACCTGACATTCGTTTCGCGTGGGAAGAACCAACGCAAAACAGACTCGCAAACTCACGACTCAACCTAAGCGAAGTCTATGCAGTCGTTATCATAGGGTATTCTTTCCCTTACTTTAACCGCGAAATAGATCACGTTTTGTTCGCTCGCCTGTCTGATTCCCAGGTTCGCCGAATCTACCTTCAATACCCCCTTGGCATCCACTCATCCGTGGAGACGCGGCTAAGAAGTCTCTTGTTGCGTAAGGACATCGAGGTTGTTCACATCCCCAGCAGCGATACCGAGCCGTACTATATACCTGACGAATTGTGGCAAATCGGATGAGTGACAGAGACCTTGGGCGGAATATATAACGTTGGTAAGGGACTAGGGACGTTGTTGCGTACGTTGCATTTCTCTTGACAGGTTCGTCTTTTCACGATAGCCTCTATCTATGCCCCGCCATGCCCGATTAGACAGCCCCGGTGCTCTTCACCACGTGATGGTGCGAGGTCTGAACAGAGGGTACATCTTCGCAGACGATCAGGACAGAAGAGGGTTCCTGGACAAACTGGCTGAGACTACTCTCGCCGGGAAAGCAAGTATCTACGCCTTCGCGCTTATGGACAACCATGTGCATATCCTGATTCGAAGCGGTGATGGGGGGCTCAGCGCGGTGATGAGGAAAGCCCTGACCTGGTATGCCATTTACTTCAACCGCAGACACAACAGGACCGGCCACCTCTTCGAGAACCGCTACAAGTCGATCCTCTGCGAAGAAGACCCGTACTTGCTGGCCCTGGTCCGCTATATCCATCTCAACCCGGTCAGAGCCGGGATAGTCACCGACATCGAGTCTCTGGACCGCTATCCCTGGTCCGGGCACCGCATGCTCATAGGGAATGATCGGCCGCCATGGCTGGGCACGGACTTCATCCTCGGTCAGTTCGCAGCGACGCGAAAAAAAGCCGTTACGTCATACAGGCGGTTCGTGGAAGAAGGCATTACCATGGGGCATAGGCCTGAACTCGTAGGTGGTGGTTTAAGCCGCAGTCTCAGCGGCTGGTCGCAGGTAGTGTCCGTGCGGGGGAAGGACACCCAGAAGGGCGATGAACGAGTACTCGGGAGCAGCGAGTTCGTCCTTGCCGTGCTTACCGAAGCGGAGGATAGGCAGCGGCGGCAACTGAAGGTCCGAACACCCACCAAGAGCATCAACCAAATCATCGAAGAGGAATGCGCCGAAAGACGGGTACCACAGGAAGAGTTGAAGAACGGCGGCAGAAGGGCAAAAGTCAGCGCCGCCCGGGGTTCGATCGCCTACCGGGCCGTGACTGAGATCGGCCTCTCAGCGGCGGAAGCTGCCCGACACCTTGGCGTCACCACTTCCACCGTCACCCGGGCTGTGGAAAGGTTTGAAAAGGGGATCACGTGATGGCTATGCAACGCACGCAACAACGTCCCTACATCGCTATTTAATCAAAGGAGGAACAGGAAATGAAACAACAATACTTTCGCGTGCTGTTATTAGTCCTTGTCTTGGGATCGGTCTCAACAACATCACATGCCGTTTGCGACTTCGGCCCTGACACTTGCTTGTCAGGATTCGTTTGGCGTGATGCGTTTCCTGGTGATCACGTTTGCGTGACAGGAACTACACGCACTGAGACCGCGAATGACAATTCGCTGGGTCCGCAAAGAAAAGTTCCAGGCACAGATACTTGCAAACCCGGTTTCGTGTGGCGAGAAGCGTCTCCGAGCGATCATATATGTGTGACAGGAAGCACGCGCACGCAGGTGGCTTCAGATAATGGCCAGGCAAGCGCCCGAAGAGATCCACAATGCGCCAATCCAGCGCAAAACGACACTTCACCGCCCAGCTTTATCCAGAACACCGTTACGTTTGTACGTGTCTCGGACAATCTTCAGGTCGGGTCAGAAATCATACCGCCTGCCGGATTGACAAAATCGTCAGTCGCCAGAGATCGACGGTTTGTAGTAGCAGCTTCTGCGGGCGACAACGAGAGCGGCATCGCCAGCATACGCCTGCAAGGTGAAATAGGCTGGAACTGCACAGCGCGCCTCGAAAATATCGGCACCAATAAACAAGAGACGCTGAGCGCGCCGTCTGACGAGGAAAAAAATAACACCAGCATACCGGGAAATCCGCTGCTGCGAAGCGCTCATTTCACTATAGATCCCTTTGAGGGCAATCCCTTGCGCCTGGTTTGCCCATGTACCAGTGATTCCGGCCCGCTCACGGTTAGCATCACATTGGTTGCACGCAACGGGAAGGGCCTGGAAACAACTTCTGCACCAATAACGGTGGGATATGCCCCGCAATTACCGACCTGCGGTGTTGCGTCGGGTGCAATCTGTGGCAACAAGGTACTAGGCCAGGTTCTGACTTGCACAGATGGCCAGAGCTGCGACTTCAAAAGGTCTACGGTTTGTACGGGATGGTGGATATTCAGAACCTGCGACAAAATTCAGACAACGGACATGTTCTGTCCGTAGGCGCTGCAGCGTTAGAGGGCGCAATCTCACTTTCCAACATGCTGCCTAACGAGGCGCTGGGCTACTTTCCGATCGCTTTAGGGCGGTCTGGGACGTTGTGGAAGCGCCGGTCAACACCGGGGAGAAGTGGGGCACGGTCATTGAATTATTACATTCGCCAGTGGGGGACAGTAGGGTGGGTCATTGACATGGGGAGGCAATAGAAACGGATGACCGTGCCATGGACTCGGGCTGCGAATGCTGCTGGAAGAAGATGATTGGAAGGCCGTATTCGGGAGAACTGAACGTACGGTTTGATGAGGGGGAGTTGGAAGCAGCGTTGTTGCATCACCTCTGACAATGCAAATCACCTGAGCCATACTGAGTAACTTCAAACGACTGCTCTTAGAAAGGCAAGGAGAGCGGCCATTATACGACGGAGGCGCCTCATGAAAACCGAGAATCTTCACATAGGTATGAACGTAACCCATCCCCATTATGGGGTAGGAACTGTGAGAGCTATTGCGGAGAAAAGTGCCGATATCCTTTTTGCCGACGTCATGCGCACCGTTTCCCCGGAAGAGAGCCATCTCGAGCCTGCGGAGCCTTACGCGGTGGTCAATGGGCTGGAGATTTCTCTCACCCAACTTATTGAACAGACGGTTCACGCTCTCGTGTCTGACCTGAAGCTTGAAAAGGAGGGCCATATTCCAGCTTCCATAGTTGAGGAATTGGGGAGCCGCTGGCACAACGGGCGTCTCGTTCTTCATCCCGCCGATCCTTCGAATCAGCCCAAGGAAGTACCGCTGGACACGTTTTTCCACAAGATTGTGATGGTACGAAATAACCTGCGTGTTCTCGAACAAAAGATAAACAGCCACGAGAAGTTAACCGACGCAGAGAAGGTTGAGTTCCAGCAATACATCAGTCGCTGCTATGGCTCAATGACGACCTTCAATCTACTCTTCGCGGGGCGAGAGGGCCAGTTCACCCCGAAGAGCTGAAAATGGGCCAATGAAGGACCACGTCCATCTCCTTTTGCGAAACGCCTTTATCTCTCTGTCATAGACTGGACACTCTTTCACATAATGTGATGAAATAGTGCGGAGGCTTATATGCCGAAACTTTTTGAGAGAGGCGCGGGGCCACCGACACGGGGCATGAAAGGGCGGATCGATAAGATGGAGGCCATTTGAAGCGTCAAAACAGATTGATTCCGATCTGGCTTGCGGTACTTGTTACCGTCTGCCTTGCATCGTTCGCTGTGTCGGCAGAAAAGGCATCCCCCCTGTCTGTTTTCAGGGAAGGCGCCAACCCCCCCGAGAAGCAGGAACAGGAGAGCGATCCGTACGGTCGTAGCACCCCTCAGGGTACAGTGGTAGGATTTTTGAAATCGGCCAAGCAGGGAGATTTTGAGCGAGCCCTGCAATACCTCGATACCAAAAAGACGGGCAGGGCTGCGCAGAAACTGATACACGAGCTTCAGGTGGTTCTGGACCGTGGCTCCTCCGGTAAATTGGCCATGTTAAGCAAGAGACCGGAAGGCAGCCTGGAGGACAACCTTCCCCCTGCAAAGGAGCGCGTAGGCACCATTGATACGCCATCGGGCAGCGTTGACATTCTTCTTGAACGAACCCGGCGTGGGGATGGGCCTCCAATCTGGCTTTTCCCCTCTGAAACCCTGGTAAAAATTCCCGGGATTTATGAGGACCTGGATGACAGTCCCAAGAATACCCATGTGCCGAGAATACTTGTAGACACATGGTTTCTCTGGTTCCCCCTATGGCAATGGATCGTTATTTTCTTCGTAATCCCCTTCTCTTTCGTTGTAGCCATCCTTCTTACCCGCCTTCTGAACCTTCTAGTTCTCCACCTTATGCGGCGGATACTAGGGGTCCGGGGTGACCGGCATGCGGTAAAACTCACGGGGCCCTTCCGGCTCCTTATCCTGTCTCTCATGCTCTGGGTCCTTGCCTTCTACTCGCGGTCTATCCTGAGCAGCCTCTTCTGGACATACGTGGCGTCAACCCTCACTGTTACAGGTCTTACCTGGCTGTGCATACGACTCACCGATATGATATTGAAACTGAAACAGAGACAGTGGGCCGTGACGTCAACCGGTAAGGTGTCCATGGTGCAACTGGTACGGAAACTTTCCAAGGTCCTGGTTGTGATCATCGGAGCCATTGTTGTCCTCTACATCGCGGGCATCAACGTAACGGCTGCCCTGACAGGGCTAGGAATCGGCGGCCTCGCAATCGCCTTCGCTGCACAGAAGACCTTGGAGAATCTATTCGGTGGCATTATGATCATTTCCGATCAGCCCATCCGCGTGGGTGATTTTATCCGTGCAGGCGCCTACCTGGGCACCGTTGAGGAGATCGGCCTCCGCTCCACCTATATTCGCGTCCTCGACAGGACTCTCGTTTCTATCCCTAACGGCCAACTGGCCCTGCTCAGCCTTGAGAATCTGTCCAGACGCGACAAGATGCTCTTCAGCCATGCCATTAACCTCCGGTACGAGACAACCCCCGATCAGCTTCGTTACGTCCTTGCCGAGACAAAGCGACTGTTTTCCGAACACCCGCAGGTTGAGCAATCGACGGCTCACGCAAGCTTTCTCAAGTGTGCCGACTCGTCACTGGTGATCGATGTCTTTGCCTACATCCTGGAAAATAATTATGATGCCTTCCTTGATATTCAGGAAGCCTTTCTTTTCCGGATAATGGAGATTATTGAGACAAGCGGCAGTCAAATGGCCTTCCCCTCCCGGACCACCTATATTGCTAAAGACACGCTTGCAGTGAACAAAAACTCGGTTGACCTGTGCTCTGCCATCGAAGGCGATGCCGGAAGTGCGACGGAATCCGGGAGCAGCGGGGTCAGACGTTGACAGGGAGGGGAAGGGGACGTTGGCGGTTGAGTCGCAGTCCTGCAGGTCAATTGCGCTTCCGAGGAAATACTTCGCGGGGATAAGACGATTAGGTGCACAGGAAGGAAACGATGTGGCACCTTACATCGGTTCTCGGATGGGTCACGCTCGTGGCGGCCGCTCTGCTCATCCTGCTCGGCCTATCCGCGTGGCCGCCAGGGGGTCCCATGTTCGCCCTGCCGTTCGTGTTCCTGCTCCCGGGCGCCGTCCTGGCCGTGGCAGGTGGGATACTTATTTTCTTGGGAAGGCAGCGGCATCCGCGCGGCCAATCGGACCCGGGTGAGAAGTGACGCACCCGCTGTGACCGAACGGACGGAATTTCATGAATTCAGGAGATGGAGCACGAAGGGGCATGATCTCGCGTCGTCAATTTCTTAAAGCGCTAGGAGTCGCGTCCGGGCTCGTCGGATCCGGGCTGGGCATGTATACTTGGCGCTGGGAACCTCATTGGCTGGAAATCGTGGAACGTCGACTCCCAGTCGCCAACCTGCCAGATCGGTGGAGGGGGACCCGGTTGGTGCAGTTGAGCGATCTCCATATCGGGCCCCGGGTAGACGACTCATATCTGATTCACACCTTTGAGACCGTCAGGAACCTCGCCCCCGATATCGTAGTCTACACTGGCGATTTCATAAGCTACGAGGGCGACACCTTCGCGCATGCCCGTCGCATGTTTGCCCATTTGCCGCTCGGGAGTCGCGCCACTTTGGGCGTCTTCGGAAACCACGACTATGGCCCCGCATGGGCACATCCTGAGGTCGCGGATAGGATTGCTGCATTGGCCGCTTTGGCGGGCGTAAGGGTCCTCCGGAACGAGGTCGCTGAAGTCGATGGCCTGCAGGTTGCCGGCCTGGATGATCTATGGGCAAATCGCTTCGAACCGATGCAAGCTTTGGCTGGTCTTGATCCGAGAAGAGCGTCCCTTGTGTTGAGTCATAACCCGGATACGGTTGACGAGCCTGGGTGGGGGGAGTATGCAGGTTGGATTCTATCCGGGCACACACATGGTGGTCAGTGCAAGCCTCCCTTCTTGCCTCCCCCCTTGCTGCCGGTTCGGAATCGTCGGTACATTTCGGGGGAAGTGGAACTGTCCGAAGGGCGCCGGATGTACATCAATCGGGGCGTCGGCTACCTGTTGCGCGTGAGATTCGATGTGCGACCGGAGGTCACGCTGTTTCACTTGGATCGGGCATGACGATGACCGAACGGACACATACGTAAAAGATTATTCCGGGGAGATGGTAGTGCCGCCGATGTTCCTTTGGCTGCGCAACCACTAACGACGACGTGCTCTTAATCGATAGACCGCGCTGAAGCCAATACTCATCAGTAATATCCGTGGAATAGGAATAGCCATAAGGACCCGTTTGCTGGCACGCGGGTTGCACGTCCCATTGCACGGCGATTGCCGCAGCGCAGCCCGTATCTGCCTGCGCACAAGGCGATCCTGCACGGAGGTTGCTGATGAGAAATTGGCGCGCGGCTCTCCTGGCTCTGCTGCTGGCGTCCGGACTGTTTGCGGCCGGCAACGGGCTCTGTCTCGATCAGGCGGACAAACAGGCCCTTGACCTGATGGACTTTGCCGTCAAACAGACGGTGAAGGAGACGGGTGTTGAGGTTATCGGCGTTGGTTCCTGGACATCCCAGAAGAAATACAAAGGACCGCTTTCCGGCGGCACGTCCGACCACGACATGCGGGTGGTTATGACCGGCGAGACCAATGCCACCGTATCCACCAAGAAATGGAAGGACTTCCAGGAGAAACTTCGGGAAAACATCACAGCCAGCGGCCAGGCCAAGCGCCTGAGCGAGAGCGAGATCAACAAGCTGATCAACAGCACCAACGTCTACCCGCCCGGCCAGATCATGGAGACCGTGGAGAATGCTGAGGACGCAAAGAAGTTCTTCTCCCGCGCGCGCGCCAAGCCGAACCTCGGCGACGCGCCGGTTGAAGGGCTTTGGGGCAAAGGGAGCAAGACCTACACGCACTATTACGAGGAGAAGTCGGGAAAGCTCTTCTTTGTGGATGATAAATCGGGCAAGGTGATGACGGGCGCCACCGATCTGACCCACCTGATCGAGGGTGCGGAGGCCCACACCAC
>JADGQN010000201.1 GCA_017881765.1 Syntrophobacterales bacterium
GCGCCCCGATCTTCATGCACGGGCATGTCAGAAGCCGTTAAGAAGATGAGTAGCCTGCAGTTGTACTATGGAGAGAAGGCTGGAGGTCCCCTCCCTTGGGTACTGAGCATTTTATGCGGCAATGGAGAATCTTCGCAAAGCAAGCCCAATCCACCATTAGCAGGTGAAGTGGTGCTCTACAGAGTTGCAACTGACGGTGCTAAGACCTTCTAACAACTACCTGCCGGTCTCACGGATATGATGGTCTTAAGGTAATCAGTCTTGTTCTTCTCATGGTCAAGAACCTGCACTGAAAAGTGTTCCGTCTTTATCGGGGCGGCGAGGGAGGTTTGCGAGGGGGGGAAGTTGCCTATCCTCTTCCATCGAGGAGCCGGGGCACATCAAGGAGGGCCTCCAGCGAGGCAATCTCCGCGATGAGCTTCCGATGGGGTTGTAAGGCTGCGTGGTCCTGTATCGTCGTGTGCGAAACCAGCGAGGCGGCTTCCAGGATTTAGCCACTGCTGTCACTAGAGCCACTAAAGTCAGTAACGTCAACTAAGGCTCGCCAGCAACGTGGCTTTACTTGCGCTTACCGGCTTTACTGACTTTACTCACACCTTGTCGAGCAGTTCGCCGTGACTGGGGGAAGATGCACGTTCCATCGTGTCAAATGCACGTCCGAACGTGACCCTTGGAGTACATGCCCTTGTGACAGCAAGAACGAGTTCTAACGCTACCAGTGTTATGTACCCCTGCTAGCGCCTGACAAGGGCTCGTCTCGGTATCTTGGCCCCTCTATAGACGGAATTGTGGGTACGAAATTGAAAGGATATTTAGATTCTTCTGTGATATGATTGATGAAGACAGAAATGGCGACGGCGGATCAGATAAAGTCCTTAATCAGGTCGCATTTCAGCGATGACATTGAGCGTTTTACCACCGTTGCACTCCAACTGGCGGCTCATGAGGCCAATCAGGGACACGGCGCGCTCGCTCATGAAATCCGACAAATAGTTGACAAAGCCAAGAGCGAGCGGGGCCGCAATGTCCTCCTCAAATTTCCCCAGGAACTGCATGGGCTGGCCCTCCCGGAGGTGCCCCAAACCCCGATAGCGTCGCTGATCGTCGCAAAAGATCTTAGAAACCGCATCGACCGCACAGTCCACGAATTCCGTCAGCAGCACAAACTCAAGGCGCATGCGCTTTCCAACCGTCGAAAGATCCTGTTGATCGGTCCGCCGGGAACAGGGAAGACAATGACAGCGCGGGTCTTGGCCCATGAGTTGCGTATGCCCCTTTACACCATTCAGGTCGACAAGCTCGTCACCAAGTTCATGGGCGAGACCGGTGCCAAGCTTCGCCAGATATTCGACCTTATCCAACGAGTCCAGGGTGTTTATCTCTTTGATGAATTTGATGCCATCGGAGGCGAGCGGTCCCTGGAAAACGATGTGGGTGAGATGAGGCGCGTCCTCAACGCCTTTCTCCAATTCATAGAAGCGGATACTTCCGACAGCCTGATTATCGCCACAACCAATAGTCCCAGGCTTCTGGACAAGGCGTTATATCGCCGTTTCGATGATGTCCTCTACTACAGTCTTCCCGATGATGGAGACAAGCAGCAGCTCATGGAAAATATCATGGGTTCCTTTTTGCCTTCGGAAATGGACTGGCACACCGTCATCCCGGAAGCCGCTGGGCTGAGCCATTCGGAAATCGACTTGGCTTGTCGGGATGCGATAAAGCAAACGATCCTAGCCGACAAACAAAAAGTTGATGCATCCCTGCTATCACAAATGCTGAGAGAGCGCCGGGATACGCATCAAAGGCTGCCGGGGTAGCGGGTAATGGCCGGCGAGCATTACCGGCACATTTTTCTTCCCGGTCCCACCAGAACTCAGGAATTTACCAATCCCAGACACGGCGGCTCGGCCCCCCGCATTCCAGCGAGGGACCGGGTCCAGCACAGCGACTATTTACGCCGGCAGATCGAATCTGTTTGGCGTGACTTTGAACAGCGGCAAGCAGTCGTCCATGTTGAGCGGCATGGGGCCTACATCGATTTTGTCAGCGAGCCGGGTTTTGAATTGGCCATTCAGGGACTGGAAAGCTTACGCTCGGGGATCCGCCTTCTGAATGTTCGCAAAGAGGGCGCAGATGAACACGAAAGGACTCTAGCTACCGTCTATGTGCCGCATTCCCGCCGTGGCTATTTCCTCGAGAAAATCAGAGCCTACGCCGATGAGGTGGTTCGTAGAAGTGGCCTGCCCAAGAACAAAAAGCTCATTGAGAGTATCTCGGATATCAGACGTTCTGTCATGGAGTCGTTCTGGCGCTCTGACGAGCGAACCCTCATTCCGGCGGATGAGCCGAGATGGGTTGAGACGTGGTTAAGCAGCGACCGGCAAGAAGTGATTGACCGGTTTCATGCTCTTCTTGCACAACTCAGGATTGAAACCGCCGAGGGCGTCCTAAGGTTCCCTGAGCGTGCCGTTCAAGTCATTCTTGTGAATAGGGCACAACTCGAAGATCTGGTAGACAGATCGGACGATATCGCTGAATTCAGGCTGGCCAAGGAGGTGGCGTCATTTTTCATCCAGCTCGAGAATCGGGATCAGATCGAAAGAGTCAGAGAGTTGCTGACTCGGACGAGTATCGATGTGAGGGCCGACGTGTCAGTCGCCATCCTTGATTCCGGGGTCAACGGAGGCCATTTGCTCATTAGGCCTTCCCTTGATGACGGCGACCTACATACCGTAAATACAGAGTGGGGAACCCATGATTACGGTGGACATGGAACGCTGATGGCCGGTACGGTTCTTTATGGTGACTTACTTGCGGCGCTCAACTCAAACGCTGCTGTTCGGATTTCGCATCGCTTGGAATCGGCCAAGATATTGCCGCCCGGGCCGGATCAAAACCCCCCGAGGTTGTGGGGATACTACACGGCGCAGGGGATCAGCAGAGTGGAAATTCAGGCGCCGGGGCGGAAGCGCATAATATGTATGGCAGTGACGTCAACGGATTATAGAGATCGGGGACGTCCGTCCTCCTGGTCTGGAGAAATCGATCGGGTGACTTCCGGATTCGACGACGAAGTGCGACGGCTCATCGTCGTCAGTGCGGGCAACGTGGCGGGCTCGGATGACTTCAGATTGTATCCGGAAGCCAATCTGACCAATGAGATCCATGATCCGGGGCAGGCGTGGAACGCCCTTACAGTGGGAGCCTATACCGAGAAGACACGGATTACCGACCCACAATTACACGGCTACACACCCATCGCCCCCGCTGGCGGGCTCTCTCCTTTCAGCACCACATCCAGCACGTGGGCAGCGCGAATATGGCCGATAAAGCCTGAAATTTTACTTGAGGGCGGTAACGTTGCCAAAGGACCGAATGATTCCATTTTTGACACCGAAGATCTGAAGCTGCTCTCTACATATCATGATCCTCAGACTGCTCAATTCGCTTCATTTGAGGCCACCAGTGCCGCTGCTGCGCAGGCGGCATGGATGGCGGCCCAAATTCAGGCGCAATACCCGGAGGCTTGGCCGGAGACCCTTCGCGCTTTGATCGTGCACGTCGCTGAATGGACCGATACCATGAAGGCGCAGTTTATTCCAGCTCAGCCGAACAGGGGAAGCTATGCAAAACTCTTGCGGATCTGCGGATACGGGGTGCCTGATCTGGAGCGCGCCCTTTATTGTGCGGCCAACTCGCTGACTCTCATTTCACAAACTGACCTGCAGCCTTATGATCAACGGGATGGACGGCGAGTCACCCGGGATATGCATCTGTACAGCCTGCCGTGGCCATCGGAGGTCCTCCGGGAATTGGGCGAAACTGAAGTAAGAATGCGGGTAACATTGTCGTATTTCATCGAGCCCGGACCCGGCGAAATTGGCTGGCAGGACCGTTACCGGTACCCATCACATGCCTTAAGGTTCGCAGTCAACGGGCCAGGAGAGATCGAGGACGATTTTGTAGGTCGTATAAACAGGCTGGCACGTGATGAGGGAGAACACCCAGGAACGGAAGGCCCCGGAGATCGGTGGTTGATCGGCGACGCGCGCAATGTAGGGTCTATCCATTCAGACATCTGGCAGGGGAGCGCGGCAGATCTGGCTGCGTCGAATCTGGTTGGGGTTTACCCGGCCGTTGGCTGGTGGCGTGAACGGCATTATCTGGGGAGATGGAATCGCCGTTGCCGCTATTCGCTCATTGTCTCCATCGAGTCGCCTGTCCAAGACGTAGACATATACACCCCCGTGGCGATCCAGATCGGCCTGACGGTGCCCATCGAGATACTGCTGACATAGCGGAAGCCCTTTCCCTGAACCATGATGACCGTCCGTGCCTCTACACACCAAGATAGTGTCTGGCCATCGATCTCCGGTTGTGGCCAAGGTCGCGGGTGATGATCAGCTCTATCTCTTCCGCCGTGAGACCCTCAGCTTCCAGTTTCTTGCGCAGCTCCTGGGCATGGTTGGCCCGCAATCCATGGGCACCGCCATATATATCGCCGAGTAACCGACAGGCCGCTTTCACGTGGCCCTGGTATGTGCCGTCCTTGCTCTGGCAGTATGCCTGCCAGTCTACACCCTCTGAGAGTTCCTTCAGCCTGATCATGAGGTCCTTAACCTTTGCCAGCTCGTCAGGACGGTGCGAGAAGTCGAGCACCCGTTTCCTTCCGCCTTTGCCCTTGTTGATGGCGATGGTGGTTTCGACTACCTCCATAATCCTGATCTCATGGATCCTCGCCCCGGTGATATGCTGGAGTTTAGCGATGAGGGCGGAGAGTTCATCCCGTTTACTGATCTTCTCGATGAGCTTATCGGGATTGTCAAAGGCATGGATGGTGCCCCCTGATTTCGCCAGCTCTTTGAACCGGGGGTAGTCATTGCTGAGCTGGTCACGAAGGTCAGGACGGTTGCAGCCGTTGAAGAACTTCTGAAGGGCGCACATGTTGGTCTTGAGGGTGCTCTGTACCCGTTCTTTTTCAATCTTGGCCATGAGAAAGGCTTCGACCGTGTCATAGCGCAGCTTGTGGAGCCGGTTGACTTCGTGGTTACGGCGGAACATGACGAACTCCTTGCAGATGCCCAGGTACCGGTGGAAGGTACTCCAACTGTGGATGAAGGGCGACGTGTTACCGGTTGCCCTGGTGATTTCTCTGCGGCTCATGCCGATGCCCAGTTTTGCCAGCTTGGAAAAGTACGCGAGGGCATAGGTCATACCCGTTTTCGGATGCAGCCCCCCTATCGACTCCAACTTATCGAGCAGTTGTTCCCTGAATTCCCTGTTCATGTTTTCTCCTTTTTTGGGCGCACCTCTCCCGTCAGAAACCTGTTAAGGTGCAGTACAAACGCGTTGAGGACGCGCCCCCTCTTGCACGTGGCGAACCCGCCACTTTACTGGGTGCAAGGCCAGCCCCGGTTTTCGAACCAGCCGCGAGCGCAGGAGCGGCTGTTTCAATAGGACAAAATGGGAAAAAATAGACACCCTTGGTCATGTCTAAATAAGGTACCCCTCTCGGGGCAAGATAAAGGTTTGTAAGAAAGTGTTTCTTCTTGTCCTTAAAGCTACCGGACGTGTTGGGGTTAGTAAGGTGCCAAGGTGTTACCGAGGCAAAAGCCTTTCTTTAAGTAATAGTCGTGCGCTCTCTGTTTTTGGCGTGAAGGTCCCCGGGGGGGGATGACCTCCACCTCTTCTCCGGCCTTTTTAAGGGTCTGACATTTTCGGCTACGCGCCTACTGAAGATACTGTTCTACTATACATCGGATTTTCTTTTTTTGGCTGGCCACTCTTAACCATATAACTATTCGATAGTATACGATAAAGGACCCCATGAGAGGGTCACATTACATGCGCGTGCCTTTTCTGCCCGACGAGCTTCTTGGGTAAGGTAACACCCAGGGCGGTGAGGTACGCAGACTGTCTCTCGTCGGGAATGGGGATGTAGCGGAAGGGTATCCCTTCAACGTCCCGTTCCTGCAGGCATAGGCGGTCGAGGGCCCGTAGGGCCTCGCTCACGGCCGGTCTCTTTTTCCCATATGCGGCGTCGAGGAGCCTCTCCATGTGGCGCTTGAGGATGAGGGCGAGCATGACCACGAAGACATGGCCCCTCGTTCTCTTTTCTTTTCTTACGTATACCGGTCTCACTTCGAGACAGGCTGTCTTCATGTCCCTGAAGTCCTGCTCCACGAGGGCAAGATCTTTATAGCGCTCATGGAGGGCATCCTTGTCGGCGATTGCTTCGGGGACATCACTCTTTATGACGTAGCAGCCGTCAAGGAGTGTTTCCTCTCCACGTGCATCCTCATCAATAGTGAGGTGTAAGACCCTTTCCTCGCGCACTGCCTTTATCCAGGCGTCCATGTTGAACCGTTTGATTTTCTCATCGATGTCTCTCTGCGCAATCTTGGGGTCGGCCTTCGGGTGATCCGCGAGGTAGGTATTTTTTTCAGTAACGAAGGCATGGATCCGCTGTGTCTTCGCCTCCCTGTTTTGTTCGATCTCCTTTTTCCGCTCGGGGTTCCGTCTGAGGATGTAGCGGATCTTCTCATGGACTACCTCTGCGAGGGAGTCTTCGAAGAGGTCCATCTGGAGGATGCCCTTTCCAAGGAGGCTTCTGATTTGGGGCTTGGTGATGGCTGTAATATAGCGAAACCCTTCCGGCAGGGACTCAATCTGGGGTTTTTTGAGCATGCCCCGGTCCCCCACGAGGACGACCTCGGTGACACCGAAGGAGGTGGTTAAGGTCTTGATCTGTTCCTCTACCGTGTTCGGATCGGCCGTGTTGCCCTCGAATACCCTCACGGCAACGGGATCTCCTTCCGGATCGGCAAGGAGTCCGATGACGATCTGCTTCTTCCCTCTCTTCTTGTCACGGTTGTATCCGTAGTCGGCAAGCTCGTTCTGTTCCCCTTCCAGATAGGAGCTCGTCACGTCATAAAGGAAAAGAGCAGGGGGCGCACCATGGCGGGCGTGGAACAATCTCTTTTCCATTTTCTCCTGGTTAGCAGAGAGCCAGTCGAGCACTTCATAAAGATCATCCTCATCGACCTCGTCAATGCCGAGTGTTTCCTCTATCGCCTCTTCCTCCGCCCATCTCGCGGCCTTCAGCCTGCTCCCTTGGATCATCAACCGGGCAAAGACGAGAAGAAGGGCGCGGCGCCCCCTGTCTGTCCTGCCCAGGATCGAATCGAGGCCGATCTTCTTCGAGGCCTCCCTGAGGGTGAAGAGGGCGCCAATCGCCTTACCCTGTTTTGCGACCTCATCATCGGGCATGGCCTTATCAAAATCCCCCCGGAGAAGCCCCTTGAGTACCTCTATCCTTTGCTTCGGCCACCTCGTGATATTGGCAATGGTGCGGCTCTTTATCGTATCGCCTTCCCGGTAGGACTCCCTGATCAGTATGGCGGGAGGAGAAGTACGATTGGGGATCGTGGCGACATACATAAGCCTAACATACTATATTTAACACCTAAGAGTCAAGATAAATATCATAATTACATGCCTACACTAGAAACCAGTTTTCAATAGATTCTTTCGATGGGAGTAAGAAAACCAGCGACTGGGCTGGAGGAAAATCCGATACATATTACTTCTCGGATCCTGTCCCTCGGCGTTTGAAGAGATCAAGCGGAGTCCGGCTTTGATGCTGATCAAGAATGCAGTTCTTGAAGAATCGGGGTTGCCCGATTTTCGTATTTCTTGCTCTTTCCTGCGGCACCATGCTTCACAGACAGCGCAATAGGGGAGATCTCCTTGCCTCCACGCCTTGCGCTCCTGCTAAGGGTCGCTAGAGTGCAGTAAGGTGCACCGGAGCACGGCAAAGCACACTAAAGGCCTTTCGAATTGTGGTCTCTACTGCACTTTGGTGTGACTTGCTCGACCTTAGTGCACTTTACCATCACTTCCTGGCCTTGGTACCATAGGTCAGGTGCAACACGGTGATCTCCGCCATGACCTTTTGCTGTCAGGAAGTAACAATAAAGCCAGCATCGCACACTAAGGTTCCGAGCTTTCCTGTCACTTGCTGGATTTAGTATCACTTGCTGTCACTTCGTGGCTTTAGTGCCGCTTACACGCAGCCGTACCGAGGGCAGTGACACGTTCCCCACGTGGCGGGTCCACGGACCCCACGTGGCTCCTCGCCTCCCCAACCTACACGGGTCAGCGGATTTTTTTTGGACCCGATGTGGATTCCGAAGAAACGGATTTTTCAAGAATCGGGCTAGCCCGATTTTGTAAGAATCCCGGTTACCGGTGGCGGGATAGGGTGACCAGTAGTGATACCTGAAGCTCTCAGCGATCCCCGCCTGTTTA
>JADGQN010000202.1 GCA_017881765.1 Syntrophobacterales bacterium
TTTGCACCGGCAACACAGAGATGATTTCGCGACACGAGGCGCGAACCATGGGCATCCGCGAGTTCGTCACGAAGCCCCTCGTCAAACGTGAGATGGCGGAGACGATACGGCGGGCGCTGGATATGAAAGCCCGAGACTGACTTCCGCATCGCAAAGTCATCTTGTCACGCCGTGACCCTAATACCACTTTTGAGCTGGCGATTATTGTCCTTTGAATGCCACCTGGATCAGGTCATCGAGCCGCTGGAGAAAGCGGGAACGATCTCGCTTCCCGTAGGGGGCAGGCCCTTTCGTTATGTTCCCCATCTCGCGAAGATAGGCCATTAGCTGTCTATTCGCGAGAGCCTCACCGATGGATTCTTCGGAGAAAACGCGCCCTTTGGGATCTATCACCCGAGCACCTTTTTCCAGGCACCGCGAAGCAAGAGGAATATCGCCTGATACCACAATATCCTGGTCGGTAACACGCTCTGCAATCCAATCATCCGCTGCGTCAAAATTGCCACTGACAAGCACCATCTCAACTGATTCATCCTGCGCTATCAGCAAATCGGAGTTGGAGACAAGGTAGACCTTGAGCCCATAACGTTTGGCCACCCTGATCACTTCGTTCTTCACAGGGCTGGCGTCGGCATCAACGTATATCTTGACCAAGCTGAGTCCTTTCAATTCGGGATGTTTACTGGTTTCAGGACAAGTCCGCTGACCTTGCCATTATGAGTGATCCGGCAGTTATCCTCATAGCCATCCAGCATTGATTCCAACGTGCTTCCGGGCATGCGCACAGAGCCACACACGAGTGCGCAGACGAGAACGCTAATACGGATAAGGACGGACGTTGAGACTACTATTCGTACTTCTCCCAAAAAGCGATCTTGCTCAGTTCTTTTCTCGGCCTGGGCTTAGGATTCTCATCGGGATATCCCAGGAGGAAAAAATCATGGACGAATAGAGCATCCGGTAAGTTCATGATCTCGCGGGCATCCCTGGGAGATATCGCTCCCACCCAGCAACTGCCTAAGTCCTGATTGAAAGCCTCCAGGGTCATATAGGCTATAGAAATCATGATCTGTTCGCCGGCCCTTATCATCATCACCTGTTCGCCGAGACGGTACGGTGCGGTGAGGTCGCTTCCTAAAACCCTATTATCCAGAACTTCATCCGGCCAGTTCATCACGCCGGCTTCTATAAGCTGCTTTAAAGACTCTCGATGCATCTTACGAGAGAAAGCCTCTGTTAAACCACAGCAAAGAATGAGAACCGGGGCAGCAGCAACCTGTGGTTGTCCGCCGGCGGCCTTTGCCAACTCTGCTATCTTTCCCCTATCCTGAATTACAATGAATCGCCATGGTTGAACGTTTCCCCACGACGGCGCCCGCCTGCCCGCCTCCAGTACCTTCTCGATCTTCTCTTTTTCCACGGAAGCAGGTTTCCACTTCCTTATATTTGCCCTCTTTTGTATCGCCTCCGATACGTCCATTCCGTCCCTCCTTTCCTTCGCTTAATGAGACCCGTGTTTATTGACTCCGGCCTTCTATTCAGGGCTCACTCCTCTCTTTCTTATCCGAACCTCATCTTATTGTCAAGACAAAACGTGGGAATTGCCGTTGGCATCTAAAGATTGTAGTTGACACACTACAGAAACTTGGGTACGGTGTTCTTAAACGCAGGTCCAGGGAACAGGAGAACCTTGGTCGTGAGGCTCTTGAGCTTCGGGCGGTCAGCACGGTTCTCTACTAAGTGGGGGTGATCATGAAAAAGACGGGCATCTTGCTGCTGGTGATTGGAGTGCTTTTGGCTTGGAGTGTCAAAGGAGTTAGCGCACAGCAGGCTGGCTCGGTCGCGAGTCCCGCGGCGGCCGGAGTGGAAAAACCCGGGGCCGAAGCCGTGCCAAAGACCCTCGGCGAGCCGGTGACACGGCGGTGGATTGAGCAGCGGTGGGTGCTCGACAACGTTATCCGATCAGTCGGCATGGACTGGGATCAGCCGCGCTCAGCCTATGTTGCCGGACCGTGTGGCGCTGAGGCCAGCTCTGACATGGCCGGTATCCGTCAGCGCATTCAGAAATATGCCGATGCCTCGCCTGCCTTTGAAGCCGCGGCTCGCCGTCGTGAGGCCAAAGCGAAGGCGGCTGAGGAGGCGGAAGAGCGGGTGACGGCGCGCGAGAATTACTGCATCGCGACCATGTTCTGGGCGGCTGCGCAGTGGCCGATCGATGAAAATAACGAAAAGAACAGATTCTACAACCAGCGCAAGCGCGAGTGCTACATCAAGTACTCGAAACTTGCCGATCACCGCGTGGAGGAGGTCTGGATCCCTGTGGAAGGGGGCAAGAGCCTACCCGCGTGGTTTCACTTGCCGCCGGGCTACCAGGGTGGCCGCATCCCTGTGGTGATTTCAATCCCGGGCATGGACAGTTTCAAAGAAATGGGCGTTGCCATGTATGGAGACCGGTGGTTGAACCGCGGCATCGCGGTGCTCGCAGTCGACGGGCCCGGACAGTATGAGAGCGCGGTGCTCAACATTTACTTCAGCATGCCTGCCTGGTCGGCCACGGGTAAGGCCGCGGTTGACTGGCTAATAAAGCGGCAGGAAATTGACCCCGGCCGCATAGGGATCTACGGCAGCAGTTTCGGCTCCTTCTTTGCCACAATCGCGGCCGCGAACGAGCCGCGCATCCGTGCTGTGGCAGTGAGCGCGACCTGCTTCGAGCCCGGTTTTCACAGTATCTTCGAAGAGGCATCGCCAACCTTTAAGATGCGCTTCATGTACATGTCGGGGTTCACGGACGAAGGCAAGTTCGACATATTTAGAAAAAACATGACCTGGGAAGGATACGTCGAGAAGATCCGCGCGCCCTATCTCTGTATTGCGGGCGAGGCTGATGAACTGAGTCCGCTCGTGCATACGGAGAGGATGATAAAGGCCCTGCAGGGACCGAAACGGTTGGTGGTATACCAGGATGCCCGCCACGCGCTCGGCGGTACTTCCGTGAGTCTGGGGCCGAACCCCGCGACCGTTGTGGCTGACTGGGTGCTGGCTGCTCTGAATGGCAAGCCATTCCCCAGCGATCGCTGGTATGTCGACGCGACCGGGAGGGTAACGAAGACCCCGTACTAACCTGTCTTCTGCATCTTTGCGGCCTCGAATAGGCCACGCGGGAACGGGGCGAGCGGGCGTGAGATACTGTCCGTAATCCAGGCGAGTCTGTTGAGCAAGAGCTCGTCAAGACATGACCCCATATGCCGGTCATGCTGCTTTAAAGAACGGCGGTTACGTCTATCTCGAAGAGGGCCTCCGGATTTTTCAGGCTGGATAGCTGCATGAAGGTACTGACCGGAGGGTTATCGACCAGATACGGCGCATGTTTCTCGTAATACTCCACCTCTGCCTTGCGCATGCTGGGATAATCGGCAAGGCGTTTCAGGAGCATAAAGGTTTTAACCACCTTCTCCATTGAGCTCCCGGCTGCTTCGAGAGCGGCTTTGACCTTATCGAGAGCAATTGTTATCTGCTGCTCAATGAGATTGGTCTCCATCTTTCCGGTATCGGGATCCGACCCGTCGCAACCTGAAAGGAAGAGCAGGTCGCCCGCGGAAGCGCTCCCGGAGGCATCTTTGCTTCCCGGGAAGTATTTCGCTGCCCAACCCGGCGCCTCTTTGTCGATCACTCCGAAAGCCTCAACCTCCACCAGAAATTCGGGCAGCGCCAGACTGCTGACATTGATGACGGTACTGGCGGGCCGCCTCTTGACCAGGGCCGGTGCATATTTCTCAAAAAACTCCTGCTCGACCTGTCTATAAAGCGGACAATATTTTATATCTTTGAGCAGCACATACGTTTTGACGACGTTGTCGATGGAGCCGCCTGTTTCAGCCATCCCCGCCCTGATCTTTTCCAGACAGATCCTCGCCTGTTCTTTGAAGTCGTTCGTTTCCACACGAACGGTATCATGGTTCAGGGCCTCGCAGCCCGAGACAATGACCAGATTACCGACGACTTCGGTTCGGGCAAACTTCGGGTGCTCTTTGGGCACATGGGGATAAGCCAGCCTCTTGCCGCCCCAGAACTCCGGATAATAGGTGACCTTCCAGCCTGGTGCGTTTCTGTCAACGACACCGATCACGTCAATCTCGATGAGGAACTCCGGTTTTGCCAGGGAGACGGGAGCGATGAACGTGCTTGCCGGCGGATTTTCCGCCAGATAGGGTGCATGCTTCAGGTAATACTCCACCTCCGTCGTCCGCATCTTGGCATAATCGCTTTGACGTTTTACCAGCATGACCGTCTTGACGACGTTGTCGATGGAGCTTCCCGCTTCTTTCATGGCCATGCCGACCTTGTCGAGCGCCATGATCATCTGCTCTTCAAATGTTTCAGCTGTCGGTTTGCCGGTAATGGTGTCCTGACCCGTGCAGCCGGAAACGAAGATGAGGTTTCCTACTACAATACTCCTGGCAAACTTGGGGGATTCTTTCGGCACATGGGGGTAAGCCAACTTTCTTCCATCCCAGTATTCCGGAAAATATTTCTTTTCCCAGCCCATCTCCCTACCTCCTAAGATAGCAATTTGTCCGCCGCAGGCTTGGTCCGTGCTTTCGGAATTGCGCGAGCACGTTAGAATTACTAAGCCGGATATTACGAAAAACGTGTTTGTATGTCAAGCGAAAAGGAGGCAAGAACGGCCTGCCGGCGCGCCCCGAATTAGCTTGACAAGATGTCGATTCTCTGAGAAAGTTACGCAAGCAATCGTGAAGTTCCGATCACCGGTTTGACGGCTTCCATGCTGTACCCGGCCAAAGACAGGATGAGCCGGATGGGGCTCAGAGAATGAGGCAATTTCGTATAAGGAGGAGATGATGCAGGACTTACGCTCATTCATGGCCGCATGTAAAAAAAGGCTGCCTGACGAATTTGTGAGGATAACAAAGGAGGTTGATCCGAAATACGAGATCACCGCCATTGTCAAGAAGGTGGATCTCCTGGGCGCAAGCCCGATGATGGTTTTTGAGAAGGTGAAGGGCTCCACCATGTCCGTCGTCTGCAATACGGATACTGACTTGAACAAATTCGCCCTGGCCTTTGGTGTGACCCCTGACCGCGTGGACGATTTTTACAGGGAAAAAGAGGAAGAGGCCATGAGGCTTAACAAATACCCCTGCAAAGAGGTGGGCAGGAGGGACGCACCCTGCAAGGAAGTGGTGCTGACAGGGAAAAAGGCGAGCCTCCATCAGTTTCCCTTTCTCATTCATCATGAAAACGAGGTGCCCTATCTCACCCGCGCGGTAGGCATTGTCACGGACGAGAGAAACAACATTCCCCACGCTGCTTGCTACCGGTTCATGGTGAAAGGACCGTATCTCGGCGTCACTCACATCACGCCGGGTCGCCATTTCTGGGATATCTACAATGAGCGCAGGGAGCAGAAGAGGCCTCTCGAGATCGCCTTTGTAATGGGTCTTCACCCGTCGGTGGGGATTGGCACTCAGAGCCGGATCAGTCATCCGCCTTCAGAATTCGACGTGGCGGGAAGCCTTCTAGGGGAATCCGTGGCGATGGTACGCTGTGAGACCATAGACGTGCTTGTGCCTGCCCACTCAGAGATCGTGATAGAGGGGGAGATACCGTTTAACACCCGCGAACCGGAAGGACCCTGGGGAGACTTCACGCGATACCACCAGGTCGCGGATCGCCATCCCGTGAAGATCAAGGCGATTACCCACAGGAAGAACCCTATTGTACACGACATGGGCGCATGGCCGTCCGTGGGCGGCCTGCCCCTTGTGCGTATCCCGGCGCACGCCTTCATGAACCGCAAGATCAAAGAAGCCGTGCCCGACGTGAAGCGTTTTCTCTTCCTTCCTGAGGCAGGCTGGTTTTACGGATTCATTCAAATCGACAAGAAGCACGCCGGTCAGCCCAAACAGGCAATCCTCGCAGCCTTCGCCAGTGAACTGTACCTCAAGTACGTGGCAGTTTTCGACACAGACATTGACATCGAGAATCCGGCCCAGATGGCATGGGCACTTGCCACGCGGGTCCAGGCGGATAGAGACCTGCTCATCCTCCCGGGGATTCTCGGAACAGATCTGGACCTTTCGGCCCATGCCGAGGGGGTTGTGACGAAGGTGGGCATAGATGCAACGGCAAAACCGTTTCGAAAAGATTTGCCGCCCGTTGCCGGAATTCCTGAGGCGGTGATGAAGCGCATCGATCTCAAAGAGTACATACCGGACATGAAAAGGTACCTTTGAGAGAGACTCAAGGGTGGCCAAGGTACGAGAAGGAATAACTTATACCAAGGTGCATTTAAAAATACGACCCAGCCTTCGGCCGGGTACCCCGGGCGACCAGGAGGATAGCGATAGCGCAGCATCCTGTAAGGACGGAGGCGTACTATAGTACGTCGGAGTCGTGCCGACGCAACACCCACTTACGTGGGTAGCCGGAAGAGGGGCACCCGTGTCCAAACACGGGTCTATGAATGAATGTAACTTAGCATTAACAATGTACTTGTGTACCCACCAGCTGCTGGTATTGTCCGCTTGAGGTCTTGCGGGCCTCCATCCTGGCCGCGTTGAAATCGTCGAAATGGCACATCAGCGTGGAGACTATGTCCCCATCCAGAGCGTTTGCTTTCACCATCCCTTCCAGCGTCTGTACGGTCTCACGGCGCGGCATCCCTTTGCGATAAGGTCTATCCTCAGTAATGGCGGTGAAGACGTCTGCAACGGCCATGATCCTGGAGCCCGGCGATAGACCCTCTGCTTTGATATGGAAGGGATACCCGTTTCCGTCGAGACGCTCATGGTGGAACGAGGCCCAACTGCTGAGTTCGTCCATCCCTTTCACGGCTTCGAGGGTGCGATAGGTGAGGTAAGGGTGACGGTGCATCAGTTGTTTCTCTTTCGTTGTCAAGCTGGCCGGTTTTTCCAGTATTTCCCTCGGAATGGCCAGCTTGCCCAGGTCATGTATCTGGCCCGCTACTTTCATGAGCTGACACTGGCCGTCGGGGAGGTGCATCGTCCTTGCCAGCTTCTCAGCGACAACAGCTACGCCCATCGAGTGTGTGGCTGTGTAGGGGCTTCTGTAATCGATCATCCTTCGTAGTGTGTCACCAAGACCCAGAAGTTCGTCCCTGCCCAGCTCCATGGTGTGGGACTGCGTGGTGCGTGAGAGGATCGAACCCAGCGAAGGTGAAAGTACGTCGAGCCAGAAATATTCCCGGTTCACCAGTCCCCCGAAAGCCTCCACAAACTGGGGCACAAACATTCTCCCGGACTGTTCCTCTATCCTCCGGTGAATTGCTTTCGTCTGGCTCAACACCTCTCGCCGGTCATTGACCAGCACGGCTATGCGGTCAGCCAGATGCAGGATATGGCTCCCTACCGGCACGGGCAGCCCCCCGACGGATGAGCCTTCTCCCCACTCCCATTGCGTGTGGTGATATCTTATGAGTGTTGCAGCCCGTTGCAACGGCCTGAAAGCGGAGAGCAGCGAGTAACCCTGCTCAGCGTGCAGGTGGGGATGTTTCACTTCGAACTGAAGGACATTGATTCTTTCTTTCAGGGAGAGCGCGCCGCAATCGTGAAGCGCGCCGGCCAATAGCAAGTTGGCTTTCTCGTCCGGTGTTAAGCGCAATTCTGACGCGATGGCGGACGCGATGTAGGCCACCCGGTAGTGGTGATTGACAACCGCGGGGTTGACCATGTCCATCGTGTCTGAAAGAAGGAAGATGAGATCAAAAAGAGGTATGCGGCTTCGCTCGTTCATATCCTATAGTTAA
This sequence comes from Syntrophobacterales bacterium, assembly GCA_017881765.1. Lineage (GTDB taxonomy): Bacteria > Desulfobacterota > Syntrophorhabdia > Syntrophorhabdales > WCHB1-27 > JADGQN01. Next base: position 7,787 of record JADGQN010000202.1, read on the forward strand.
CTGTAATCTCTTCTCCTCATAAATCAAGGTCGCTAGCCACGTTATTTTATGTTGACAGCGGACCAACGGTGCGACTATCATAGAAAATGAATGTACGGATCAATATACGGCCGTAATACTGAAATTAAGGGGAGGTACTCATGATTTCGCTTCAGGTCAACGGCAAAAAATATAGTGTCGATGTCCCTCCGGATACTCCGCTGCTCTGGGTTATCAGGGACCATCTCAAACTGACCGGCACCAAGTACTCCTGCGGCATAGGGGAGTGCGGCTCCTGCACGGTGCATATCGATGGCAAAGCACACCGGTCGTGTGTCACCGCCGTGGGTGACGTGCAGGGTAAGAAGATCACCACCATAGAAGGCCTCCCCAAGAACCATCCCGTCAAGAAGGCGTGGATACAGGAGCAGGTGCCCCAGTGCGGTTTCTGCCAGCCCGGTATCATGATGCAGGTCGCCGCCCTTATCTCGGAATCGAAGAATCCTGATCCTGCC
>JADGQN010000203.1 GCA_017881765.1 Syntrophobacterales bacterium
CCCTACCGACAGGAGAGGTGCGTCCAAGGCCTGCGCTGTGCCGACGGAATGGCGCATCCCAGCGCGTAAAGGCGATGCCCAACCATATTCTGACGACAGTCGCTCGTTGAAAACACCGCGATCGTTCCCATAGCTGGATAGTTTGACACGTATTATACTGAGAACAAGATCAAGACTTTTGCAAAAGGCTCATACGGCTGGCTTTTCTCGCAATAGATTGTGCAGACGCGTTTGATACCTTAGCGAATTACCGGAGGTTGTGTCAACAGATATATTCTCTTGCATATCCTGCCGAGTTATGGAAAATAGTATTGAGCGCTGATTATGAATATCATCGATATCCACACGCACGGCATTGGTGGGTTTGATACGAGAAGCGGCACGGTCGACGATATCCTCCGGATAGCGGAAATTCATGGCGCCTCAGGTGTTTCGGATATTGTGCTCTCGATTTACCCGGCCCCGATAGAGGCCATGAGACATCAAATGGAGCTTGTCAGGCAAGCGATGGAGAAACAGGGTCAAGGGGCATGGGTCACGGGTCCAGGGTCAAAGGTCCAGGGAGAAAGACCCAAGGCTTCAGACATTGCGCTCGGGGAAGACAAGGAGTTGGGCCCCTGTCACGCGTCACGCGTCACGCGTCACGGTGCGATTCAGGCCCGCATCTTGGGTGTCCACCTGGAAGGACCGTTTCTCAACCCGGCCCGATGCGGTGCGCTCGATCCGGCGTGCTTCACTGACCCGGACGAATATGCGGCGCATGAGCTTCTCGATGGATTTGAGGGAGTGATCAAAATGGTCACGATCGCACCGGAACGTCAGAGGGCACTTGCGTTCATAAAGAACGTCACGGAACTGGGCATCGTCGCGAGCATGGGTCACTCGGATGCCACTTACGCTGAAGCGGAAGCCGGTTTTCGAGCAGGGGCGCGCGGCATTACCCATCTCTTCAATGCCATGCGCGCCTTTCATCACAGAGAGCCGGGGCTCGCAGGTTTTGCGCTGTTGAACAAAGACCTGTATGTGGAGGTGGTGGCTGATCCTTTTCATCTTCACAACCGGGCCATCGGACTCATTTTCAAAATGAAGAAGCCAGACAAAATCGTCCTCGTTTCCGATTCCGTGAAGGAGACGAAGACAGTTGGCGATGGAAGGGTCGCTGATGCGTCGGGCAGGTTGCAGGGCGGTGCCATGACCGTCCCCGAGTCCGCGCAGAGGCTTATCCAGCAGGGATTTGACGAAAGTATCATTGCAGCCGCGATTACGATAAATCCGCGGCAATACCTGATGCTCCAATCGTAATGTTTATCTCGCTATCCACCACCCATTCCGCCGCAGGCGGGATTAGAGACACGGAGGTCACGGAGAGAGTGTCACGATGAAGCCTCGCATCGTTGTTGATATTGACAATACACTCTGGGATTTTGCCCCGGTACTATGGGAACGTTTGCGGCGTATCAATCCGGAGGTGCCGCGCCCGAGCGAGTGGAATGAGTGGCGCTTCTGGGATGGCTACATTGACAGACAGTCTCTCTACAACGCAATAGACGAGATCCATATGCATCAGGGTAGCGATAGCGGAGCATCCTGTAAGGACAGGTATTCTCCCTACCCCGAGGCCAGGTCGTTCCTCACTGCGCTGAGAGAAAATGGTTCATATATCATCATCGCCAGCCACAGGCAGCAGGAAGCGTACGAGCCAACCATCAAGTGGTTACACATGTTTGATCTTCCGTTTGATGAGCTCCATCTGAGCATGGACAAGTCTGTTCTTTTCGCGGATTGCTGTGCAATCATCGACGACAGCCCGATAACGCTGGATAAGGCTGCACAGGCGGGCATTGTGAGGGCAGGGTTACGCCATCCCTGGAACTCGGCGAAAGAGCACCCGTTGTTTGATACACTGACGGAGATACTCGCCTATCTGGAGCGGAAATGTACAATGCTCAATGCTTGATTGACTCTACCAGAGGCTCGTCACTATATTGATCAGTTCGGGAAACGTGTTCATCGTGAAGTCTGCTCCGTCCGCGAAGCCGGCTGAACCATAGCCATACATCGCGGCCACGGTCCTCACGCCGGCGCCCCGCCCCGCCTCGATATCGTAAGCGGTGTCACCCACCATTAAGGTCGCATCAGCTGAAACACCAAGTTTGATAAGTACGGACAGTATCGCCTGTGGACTCGGTTTCCGTTCGGGGCCCGAATCTCCACCCACCACGAGATCAAAGTAGCGCAAGAGGTGGAGCTGCCTGAGTGTTTTCACAGTAAAGACTTCAAGTTTGTTGGAGACCACTGCCTTCTTGAAGTCTTTCAATCTTTGAAGAGTGTCTTCTACTCCCGGATATGGTGAAGAATAGACCGCAATATGTGCCAGGTAGTACTCTCTGAAATGTTTGCGAATAACAGCGGGATCGACACCCAATTCTTTCCACTCGTCAAACTTCTTCATAATGAGTGCCATGCCTTCGCCCAACATCGCCTCTATTTCGGTGCGTGAGACAGGCGGAATCCCATGCTGTTCGATGGCATAATTGAACGCGTTGGCGATGTCAGTGGCAGAGTCGACGAGCGTCCCGTCAAGATCAAAAAGTATAAGTTGGAGAGACATGCAATACTGTAACGGAAATCTCTTGAATCCGCAACTATAGGTCGTAGATGGCAGCGCAACACTCTGGCTTAACACTCCTCCGGCTAATGCTATAATTCAATAACCCTTTCTTCAAAGAAGAATAAATGATTGTTGTAAAACACAGAGAGTCGCCGCATACCCGCGGTGAGGGTGCTAAAGAAGAACGAAAGCGAAAGAGCCGTGGGGTAGTTTGTCACATTAATCAACTACGTTATGTATTCCCATGACCTCAGGGTATACCCCCAAGGGTAGCAGAAAAAAAGGTCCCTGCGGTCCTCCCAAAGAACGCATCCGGGTCACTATCGAAGCATGCAAGGGGCGAATGTTCGCATGAACAGAACGTAAGCCTTGGGTCTTTCAACTTCTGGCGAGTACGTGCTACCATAAAAGCTCTAAGTCAATGAGCCCGTTTCTCCTCCTTTGCGCCGCCGGCCTGTCTGCGATATTCAGTTCCACTATTGCCAAGAGCCCTGTTCTTCCGCTCTTCGCGTCGCATCTTGGCGCAGACGCCGCGGCCGTGGGCAGCGTTGCCGCTGTCTCAGCTTTCACCGGGGTTCTTTTCAGCATACCCGTAGGCGTGCTCTCCGACAGGCTGGGCAGACGAAAGATGCTGATCTGCTCCGCCCTGGTCTTTGCTACCGCGCCTTTTTTCTATCCTTTCGTCACGAAGCTCTGGCAGCTTGCCCTCGTCCGGTTTTACCACGGCCTTGCGACCGCTGCTTTTGTGCCGGTGGCGATGGCCCACGTGGCCGATCTCTTTCACGAGGAGCGTGGGGAAAGGTTGGGGTGGTTCTCAACGGCAACCCTCCTCGGCCGGTTCGTGGCACCCCTGGCAGGTGGGGCGCTTATCGGGCTTCTAGCCTTCAACCCGTCACTGAGCTACAAAGCCGTCTATATGCTCTCCGGCCTGGCAGGGGTTCTTACACTTTTGTTTATCCTCAGGGTGCATGAGCCTGAGAAGAGTGTTCAGCGGCACCAGAGCTGGGCTGAGGGATTCCAGGCTTTTCGGTCTATTGTGTCGAACCCGACTATTCTTGTTACGAGCAGTGCGGAGGCGGCAATTCTTTTTGCGTACGGTACCTTCGAGACCTTCTTGCCGCTTTACGCGCTCGGGCGGGGCCTCAACGCCTATGAGGTAGGCATATGTCTCTCTGCGCAGGTCATCAGCCTCGCCCTTACAAAACCGATAATGGGGCGGCTCTCCGACCGGCACGGCAGACCGCCGCAGATCTTCGCCGGCGCCTTGCTCGGCGCGGTAGCTATAGGAGGCTTTGCCTTGTTCGGCTCTTTTGTGCCTTTTCTCGTGCTGAGCGTCCTCTTTGGCATCTGCATGTCCACGCTGACCTCGGCCACATCGGCCCTCATCGCAGATCTGAGCCGTACGGCACGCGGTTCTGCGATGGGAGTACTCGGGTCGATCATGGATATCGGCCACACCACAGGGCCCCTTGTCGCAGGCTTCGTCGCAGGTAGCTTCGGGTACTCCTTCTCATTCATCAGTGCCTCGGCAGTATTGGTGGGCGTGGCACTGGTTTTCGCAGCGGTGGTTCTTCAGAAGATGCATTCGGTGTAGAAAATCTTCTCTATGCCTCTTCATACCGATTGGAGCTGAAGGCAGGATGAAGAGGCCGGCGGGGGTGAACATTAGGCATCGAAATGGTCAATAGGAAGAAGAAGTTGCAGAGCGAAGAGTCCAGAAAGAAGCGGATAAGAATACTCGCGCCCGTTCCTGAGAAACTTCACCCCTCCAGGGTTTCGACTGACGAAATCAAGTACCGGATCTTGTCCGCCTCTCCGGGCTCCTGAGCATACGTACGACCAAGCACGGAACAAAGAAGGACGTGAATACTATCGGAATGTTTTTCATATAGCATTATCGATTGGCGCCTGACGTCTCAAGGCTTACCGGGCTGGAGGCTGTTGTGAGTCGCGCGCTTAGCTCTATGGCTTGACCGGGCGTTGGTGCAATGAATGCGTCGGGCTTGAGATCACGTTCCTTCAATGCCGAGGCCAGCTTATTCACGGCATCGTCAAATCCATCCGGGCCAAGCTGAAACACCCGGAAATGGGCGGCGATGCTCAGCTCGGCATCCAGATCCACATGCGCCTGGACGGCTTCCGCAGGTCCCATGTGCATGCTGGGGTAATACTCGCGGGGTGGTTCTGTAGATTGTTGCGGCTGAAAGGGCGAGATCGGAAGAAGTGCCACGCGGATCGGCGAGAAGCGGCGCGCAATTTCACGGAAATGGGGACCATATCCCGTGTCACCGGAATAGAAAACGTTTCCTGATTGCCCTGAGACGACAAACCCTCCCCAGAGAGTTTTGTTGCGGTCCCACAGGGTGCGTGATGAAAAGTGCTGTGCTGGAACGAGAGTTACCGTGACATCCGGAGACAGGCGAACCGACTGCCACCAGTCGAGCGCATGTACAGTAGGAATGCCCGCGTCCTGCACGAGATCTTGATTGCCGAGTGTCACTATTGCGCTCGGAGTGCCTCTTTTCGCGAGACGCTTCAGTGTGGGAAGATCGAGATGATCGTAGTGATTATGGGACACCAGAACGAAATCAATAGGAGGCAGCTCTTCAAACCTGATGCCGGGCGGCGTTCGCCGTTTGGGACCTGCCCATGATACCGGACTGCAGCGGTTTGACCAAATTGGATCGATCAGAATGTTGACCTCATCCATTTGAATGAGGAAAGTTGAGTGACCGACAGGGGTTATGCGGAGTGCTCCTTTCGGGACGCGTACGGCAGGGGGTGGTCCGGGTGAAACGTCCTTTATTTCCGGCCACTCAGGCCAATCATTGCCAAAAAGCCAACGCCAGATCCACCGCGAGCCTCCGCGTTTCGGCTCTCGGCCATGGCGTGACGCCGGGACTGGCTGAAATTCTGGATTGAAATATACGCTGCCGTTAAAGTGGGTTGAGGTTTGTGGCGCCTTTTCAACGGAAGTGCCTAACTCCGCCCCGTGTGCACCGAGCAGCAAGAAAACCACCAGTGCCAAAGAAAAAATGGATGAGCTCAGCCCAAGTCGCCTGACCCGCTCCGTGTCAACTCCGGGTATGCGCGGCAGCTTCACGGCGTTACAGCCCCAGTAATGGTCGGTGTTTTCGACCCATCCTCGCAGCGAAGGCTGAGAGAGCAAATATCGAGTAGACACGCGGAAAGGTCATTCTCTCGCCTGCTTTCACAGACCGGATCCCGCCCACCATAGGTCCACGAATTATTGCAAATATTGTGATAGAAATCAAACAATTCTCGACTCGCGACTACGATCTTGTACCATCTAAAAAAATGAAATTCAACACTAAAGAAGACAGGGTGAAGTAACGCTCACACCTGAATAAGCTTGGGTTCGCTAGACGCCTCGTGCTGCATCATTACCGTTCCTAACGAAGCATACACGTTGGAAATGGGCTAAACCTGTGTACCGTCATTGAACGGCCATCTCCGGCGGGACTAATACCCGAAAGGGCTCTTTGATAGACGATGTCCGTCCAAACTGCCTGAGACGGACGAGCATGGCACGGTTCACCTCCTGTCCTTGAGCGATAAGGACGAGGTCATCGTCGGACCGAAGATCTTCACCCAGTATCATCCCTTCCACAAGCTCGTTCAGTCCAAGGAAGCGAACCTCGATCTTGGGTTTAGCGTCCTGCAAGGTCGTCTCAAGAGCAGCAAGAATCTGAGGATCGTACCAACCGTTGCGCGCCCTAAGCGTTTGGAGGGCCTCTTTCGTGGACATCCCGGCCGCTTCCAGCACATCCAGGTCGAGAGCGACCTTCAAGACTCTTGCGCCCATAGGGATATCATTTCCGTTTCGGTGCTCCAGAGGGGAGCCGCCGCCGTTGAAATGCTTCCCCTGGTACTTGATCATTTGGGCAATCTCCTCCATGCGGGGGATGTTCTCGATAAGACCTGACCCCACCTCCGGGTGCATATTGAAGAGCCGCGATTCTTCGCGGGTGAGCTGCTCGTTGGTATAAGACTTTTTCTGCACGCCGGCCGGGAAAATAACGCAGCCTATCTGAGAAAGCAAAGCCGCGGTTTCCAGTTGCCAGAGATTTGCCAGCTTCATCTGCTCCGCTATGCTCCGGACACGGCTCCTGATGCGGGAAGACCGGCCAAACGCTTCGGGGTTCACGAGCCCAAGAAGCTCGGCGAGCACTTTGACACAGGCCCGCAGTGTATTCTCGAGAAGGTCCCGTTCGGCCGTGACGAGCCGGTATTGCTGCACGGCGGCCGCAAGCACCTTGCCAAGGGTGTCGGAAGGGCAGGGCTTGGTCAGAAAACGAAAAACGCTGCCTTCGTTTACTGCGTGTATAGCCGTGTTTACATCCGCGTGACCCGTAAGCAACACCCGCACGCTGTCGGGGGCTATCTTCTTCACAGCGGAAAGAAAACGGTTTCCATCTGCTTTCGGCATGCGGAAATCAGAGACGATCACGGCAAACGGGCCGCGGGCAGCCACTGTTTTGAGCCCTTCTTCAGGGTCCGCAGCTGTGTCGACCTGGAACTCTTTCCGGAACTCTCTCTGAAAGGCCGATAATATGTTCTGGTCGTCATCGACAAACAGGATCTTATCCATCTTCGCGTAACTCCTCTTCGTTGATATGTGCGCAAATATCGCGCCAGGTCGCTATCCGGCCATTGGAGTACTTCTGTGCATAGCGCTCGTCAAATCCCCTCCCTCTCTCTTCCTTCAGACCCGAACGGCATTGATGCTCGAGAATATCTGCCATGTGCACCGCCGGCATAGGAGCTAAGTCGGAGGCCAGACAGTGATCGGGACTGTGGTGAAACGTGACGGCTTCCACGATGGAGTCGGGAAGAGCCCAGAGCGCGAGGAGGTAGCCGCCGATTTCGGCATGGGTGGTTCCCAGAAGCTTTCTTTCTGATTCGACCAACGAAATCTTTTCCGTTTCGGCCACTTCCTTGATATGTACATATTCGTTTGGCAAATTAGCCGCGAGAATAAACTTTCCCATGTCGTGAAGGGTCCCCGCCATAAGAGCATCGTCGATCGCGGTTTGATCCTTGGTCTCATGCTTCATGATTGCTTTAGCGGCAACGCCCACCCTCATGCTGTGGCGCCAGATTTTGTTGATGTTGAAAGCTGACATTTTCTTTTCCTCAAATTGCGAGAAGATGTGCGCAGATAGAACGAGAGACTTTATGGTGTCGAGGCCGAGCAGGTTGGCGGCCTGCGTGATGCCCGCAACATGCTGAGGCAACGCGAAGAAAGCAGAATTGACAAGTTGAAGCACCTTCACCGTCATCCCGACATCCTTCGCAATGATCGTTGCGACCTTGTTTATCTGTACCTCCGGCGATTCCAGCGCTGTGACAATCTCGGCGTACAAAGATGGCACACTGGGAAGAGATTCCATTGACGATACTACGCGTTTTATAGTGCTATCAGCCAGCCAGTCCCGCAAGGTGCATGCCCGCTCGACCGTCGCCCTTAAGGTCTCCGCATCGCACGGCTTTGAGAGATACTGGTGCGCCAGCCGAACCGATTTAAGAAACATCTCTCCTTCCGCTTGGCCGGAGAGCACTATCCGCACCACCTCAGGGTATCCGTTCCGCACCTCTTTGAGCAGTTGCACTCCGTCCATCCCCGGCATCCTCATGTCGGTGAC
>JADGQN010000204.1 GCA_017881765.1 Syntrophobacterales bacterium
CACCAAGGACATCTTCGAGGCCTCCGAAGGATGGGATTATGTGGTTTCCTTCGAGAAGAAAAAAGTTTACGCATTGAGATTTTCTGACATCATTATGACCTCGCCTCTGCCGTATGTGACCAGGTACCGCGCACATCAGGCCTGGAGAGGTGGTTACGGGGATTATATAGCGGATGCCAATGTAACCTTGACAGAGACTGGCCTGACGTTCATTTTCAACGTTCGGGACATGCGGCTCGAAAGCAAGATCGGCCTTCACTGGACCATGAAATGTGGCAACGACATCATTGAGGGAAATGCCCCGATCGCTCCGGTCGCGATCCCATTGTCTGCAGAACCTGCCGAGGCTGAAGAATTCTACGCTGCTCCAATCGGGGTACCCGCCATTGAAATTGGAGCTTCCGAGTTACCGGCCACTCCCATCGCTGCCTCTGGTTCGCCGGCAGTTGTCTTGGGCGCTCTCCCCTCGGCAGCAGGCGGCTTTCCATTTGTGGGGCTACCCCTTGCAGCGGCTGCCATTCCAGCTATAACGTTTGGTTCGAACCACAATAACGAATCTATCACTCCGGGGAGCGGCCCGGGCGGACCCGTGGAGTTTCCTCCTGGGGCAGTACCTGGGGCAGTACCAGAGCCTTCAATAGCTCTTCTGCTCCTTGCCGGCCTCTCCGGCATTCTAACGAGAAAACGCCCAGCTACATGAGTCGTTCGTCAGGCGGAGTACCGTCGCCGGCTTTCGCTGTAAGCGGTTGATCCCCATGCGTCCGAAAAAGGTACGTCTGTGGAAAATAGCGCCCACCGAAAGCGGCTATTATCCTGACTTGAGGAAACTCTTTGCCATTATGCTTGCTGCCTGTAAGCCCTTCATAGGCCGGACCACCAAAAAGGAGAGGTAGTCTACGTACAAAAAGATGAGGAGGAGATAAGAGCCATAAGGGGCGATTCTGGTCGATGAAAGGGTGCTCATTACCAGTTGAAACATACAACACGTCAAAGAGTGCCGTCTGTGAGGAGGAAGCAAGCCGTACTTTTATCCACCTACAAACGATGAGAACAAAATCAGAGCCAGTAATAAAGATTACGAGTTGGAATCATTATTACAAAGATCAACGGAACCGGTTTTCCGAGCGACCCCACAGCCGCTCGGAAATTCCTGTACCTATACTATGCTTTCGGTTCGTACACTTCAAACAGCCGTATAGATGGCGGTCCTTTGGCAATACCGCTTAGAGCCGTTAGCAGCTGGGGGGTGGCGGCCATACGGAAAGCTTCGATATCCTCCTTAGACTGCCACAGAGTAAAAGACCCGTACTCGCCAGCTGTATCGTCAGCGAGGAATGTTTCACTTTTGAACCCCTTCCCGGTTCTGTGAGCGGGAGAAAACTGATCGGCCAGTTTCTCCGCCGTCGAATGCATCCCTGGCCCTAAAGGGAACATTATCAGAAGTGCATACATGGGTTCCTCCTTTCATTTATTACTAAACTATGGATCCCTTTATAATTTCCGCAGGTCGCCTAACATACAAATACGAACTTCGCCTTTTCTGAAATGATACCCGGCGTCTGCCGAAAAGGCAAGAACAAACCGTATGGAGAATGCAGCAGTTATCCTTAAGTCAAAATCGGATGCTGCAAAGGGTGAAAACCTGTTGCTAAGACCGGTTTGACCATTGGCATTTCAAATGGTTGCACGGTCTCTCTCTTGGCCAATCGAAGTTTAAAGAAGAAAGGTAGCAAAAGATTTCTCTGGATCGAACCTCGCTCCTTCTTCTCGGTTTCGTCAAGATACGCTTGGGAAGGCGGTCGTGTCTACCTCCCGAAAGGACGTAAGGTTGACAAGGGACGAGATGATGCCTTGAATTGACAACAGGGTAGATAAGCAACGGGTAAAGATGGGCAAAAATAACTCGTAAGCATCCTTTAACGTGGCGCCCGTAATAGGCCGCGCCCTGCACACCTATGCTTGCCGGAGAAGGCAGCGGGATCGACAGGAGAAAGGGGGAAGAGATGCGCTTTCATGTGAGGTTGCTCCGCAAGGATATGGTTGGTGGCGCAATCATGGTCTTTCGTCTGGAAAAGCGGGAAGGATTTCAGTTCCTGGCCGGACAGTTCTGTGCTATTACTCTGCCTTATGCTGGATTTACCGATGGCAAAGGGCTTCTAAGTGGCTTCAGCATCGCGTCGGCGCCTCTCGAAAAGGAGTTGGTCTTCGCGTCCAGGCTGAGCGACAGCGCCTTCAAGAAGACCTTGAAAGAGATGGCTGCGGGAAGTGTGGTCACGGTAGAGGGGCCGTTTGGTTCGTTTACGCTACCAGAGGATACATCCAATCCGATCGTCCTGCTGGCTGGAGGTCTTGGCGTTACACCCTTCCGTTCTATGGTGAAACTTGCAGCCGATTCTTCGACGGGCCATAGAGTGACTCTATTCTATTCCAGCCGGGTGCCTGAGGAGGCCATTTTTCTCGACGAACTACAGGGCATCGCTGAAACCCACACGAACATCAACCTGGTCGTTACAATGACAAGGCCGGACCAATCGTCCACCACGTGGACCGGGCTTGCTGGTCGGCTCAACGCAGCGATGATCAGGAGCAGATGTAAGGAGTGGGCCAACGCCCTATATTACATGGCCGGCCCTCCAGTCATGATTGATACCATGCAACAGATTCTGGACGAGATGGCAATCCCCCAGGATAAAGTCAGAACGGAGAAATGGGACGCACAGTGAAGAACGCAATGCTAATCAAGAGCCCAGAAGAATACCCGGCTCTTCGAACGGTGAACCAGCCATGATGAAAAAAAAGAGAGCGGTATGGGCCAGTATGATCGTTATTTGCTGCTTCTCCCTGGTCGGAGAGAAGCCATTTCCGTATGGGTATAAGGCAGTATTAAGAACCGAGAGAGAAAAAATCTTCCCACCGGGAGAATTCTGACCTCATGGGGGACTTATGGCTATGGCCTCTACGAGATCCCCCTGTCTTGTATTCCTCAATCGTTCCCTCCCTGCACTCCGGGCAGCGATGTCTCAGGAGTTCTCTGACGGTTTTCACGTGAGATGATGAACAATGAGGACACCGCTTCACATCTCTGTGCATGTCGAGTTTGAATTGCGCTAGACAATCTCGGCATAGGCAGTCTGACAAGAAGCCCGTCCTCGAAAGAGCAAAGTGAAAGAGTCCATCATGGTGCTGTGTGGTGTGGTTACCTTTTTCGGAGGTTTCGCGGGCGAATGCGCGTATCAACGCTTCTTCCTTGACTCCCAATAGATGTGCTACATGCGCTTCTTCCCCGGGGTGCGGGCATATGCTTCTTTCCCCCTCATTGTCCGTCACATACATCTGTCCACCCTGGCCACTGGGGAGGGTAAGGCTGCACCGTGTGCACGTATATCGGTTCATGTTCCGCATAGGAACTGTGCCTCTGTCTAGGATGTAAGCAAGTATAGTGCCTTGCTGGTTTCCTATGTTGCACCTGGTATGCCAGAACACCGACTGAGCAAAAATCGTTTACTGTCATAACGTTACGCTGAGTGGGGTTCGGGGGACCTGCTGTCAGTCGGAGTTTTCCGACTCGTCCATGCGGCTTCGTCGGATTTTTCCGAGGCTTGCTTCGATGCGGGAACAGGTCAATCACCCACCCCCTGCTTGCCTCGACACAACGATTACCATTCGTAACTCGCATTATCGTGCGGAAACCAAATTTCGTTTGTTTCCAGGAAGAAGCAAGGCACGCTCTCAGTGCTCGCGGCCTTCACATTATTACATCGATCTGATTTCACCGAGGATCCATCAGTATGCAAGGCCCGTCAAGACTGCGGGTTCAAGCCCTGCTCTGGCATGTCGTAACAGCGTCCCGGCCTGTCGACGAGTCTCTCCTTCTTCTATGTCGATAAAGTCCGCTTAAACCGGTTAAACTCTTTCACCAGTTTTCGCGAAAGAGCGGTTCTGCGTTTGCTATGCGCAAGCCTGAGGCCCCTCCCCTCTTTGACAAACTGTTTGAACGTCGTATCTGGCGCGGGGGAAGCGTAGCGTGCTAAGATGTGCTGAGATACAAAGCGGACTAAAGGAGGTGAGGGGAAATGGCGTCTAGAATTGAAATCAACGTGGAGAAGACGTTTGACCGTGGCCCAACATACGGGTTTCTTGAGGTGCAGGTAAGCTTTGAGGAGAAAGCGCCACCTGCTAAGGGTATAAGGTTTGGGCAAGTGATGGTCCCATTGCCTAAAGCGGAAGTGGGAAGCATGTCATTTGACGAGATCAGGGCCATGGCTATATCTAAGGCTGTCTCGTTCATGGAGGACTGCATAAAAAGCTCCGGCATCCGCTGATACACCTTTTGTCGAGAAGGTCGCCTGACTCCTGGGCGGCCTTCTTCAGTCGTGCTTACTGACTTGCCCATCTTTGGTACCTTGATGAAGAATGGTCAATCGCCCGGTTGTGAGAGCGCCTCCTACGAGTTATCCACAGCCACCCCCGGCCACTGACAATGCGGGGGGACAGCTGTAGATAACTCCCTTGATTGCCTTCCCCCGTGGGATGGTTAATGCCTCCCGTTTATGTAACACGTAGAAGGAATTAAACTTCGGAAAAGAATATCTGCGATTGCTGGTTGATGAAATTAGGGTCCAGGGAAGAGAAGTCCATCTTAAAGGAAGCTATGGCACGTTTGCAACGGTCGTACAAAAAACAAAGCCGGGACACGCCTTTGGAGTGCCCAGCTTTGGTAATGTTTGGTCCCCCGGGCAGGACTCGAAGCACGTAATCTATCCCGTTACAACGGGACCGCTACCGCTCGGATATGCGAAAGGCGCTTCACTCGAAGCGCCTTTTATGATCTGGCTCCCCGGGCAGGACTCGAACCTGCAACATCCTGGTTAACAGCCAGACGCTACTGCCGATTGAGCTACCGGGGAATGATTAAAAGTAAACACCAAAAGCAGTGTCAAGTCAAGACAGAACTGGTTCCTCTATCAAGAACCCGCTTCTGGAGCGCGGCCCCGGTAACCATTGACAAAGTCAGCATTTCGACTGAGAATGATGAAGCTGATCCGATGTTCACGCGGGTAAAGGGATCATATGTCCGGCCGAAGGCACGGAGGGAACCATGAAGCTTCCAACAAACAAAACGAAGATCATATGCACGATTGGACCAGCCTCCAGCTCGCCTGAAGTCATAGAGAGGATGGTTCTTGCGGGCATGAACGTGGCACGACTCAATTTCTCTCACGGGGATTTTGAGACGCACGGGCACGTGATCGAGAACCTGCGCCGCGTGGCCCAAAGTGCCAAGAAACGTCTCGCGATCATGGCGGACCTTCCCGGTCCCAAGATGCGCATCGGCCAGCTGGCAAACGAGCCCGTGGACCTGGAACCGGGTGATACCTTCACTCTTACGACGGAAGAAATAGTGGGAGACGCCACGCGGGTTTCCGTGAGCTTCACCGGGCTCCCCGGAGCAGTCAAGCCCGGAGACACCCTCTTCCTGAACGACGGCCTCATCCAGCTGGAGGTGGAGAGTATACAGGGAAGTAATGTGGTCTGCCGGGTGGTGGTCGGCGGCGAGCTGCGCTCCCACAAGGGAGTCAATTTCCCTGGCATCGATCTCGGTATCGGCGCTTTTACCGAGCATGATCGTGAATGCCTGAAGTTCGCTCTAGAACAAGGGGTTGATGCAGTGAGCCAGTCATTCGTCGAATCGGCGGCAGACATGGTCGCCGTCCGCGAGGCAGCGGCTGACCTTGGTCGCACTCCTTTCCTGGTCGCGAAGATCGAGCGCTCCAAAGCGCTCGAACGTATGGATGAGATTCTGGAGGCCGCGGACGGCATCATGATTGCGCGTGGAGATCTCGGCGTGGAGATACCCATCGAACAGATAGCAGTCGTCCAGAAGCAGCTCATGCGTGAGGCAAACCTGCGCGGAAAACCGGTCATCACTGCCACGCAGATGCTCGAGTCTATGACTGAGAATCGTCGCCCTACCCGCGCTGAAGCAACAGACGTAGCTAACGCCATCCTTGACGGCACTGACTGTGTGATGCTCTCTGAAGAATCAGCCCTGGGCAGGTACCCGGTTGAGGCGGTTACCATGCTCGCAAAGATTGCCCAGGCCGTCGAGCCGCACCGGCCAGTACCCTTTGTGAGGGATACGCTGAGGAGTATTGCCACAGGCAATCAAATAAGTACAACGGATCTGATTTCCTTGAGCGTTGAGAGCGCCCTGGAACGCATGCCGATCGCCGGCGTTATTGTCCCCAGTCGCAGTGGCGCTACGGCAAGGCAGCTTGCCCGGCTCAGACTACCAATATGGGTAACAGCGGTGAGCTCGCAGGAGGCTACCTGTCAGGGCCTTCAGTTCTCTTACGGCATTTACCCTGTCCATGAGCTTGGGGAGACTGAAGACTGGAGCGGATGGGCGCGAGCCTGGCTGCAAGACCGCGACGAGGCGGCGGGTCTCGCCTTACTGATTCAGGGCCCGTCTCCAAAACATCCGACAGCCAACCACTGTCTGGAGATCATCGATCTCAGGCCAGTGTCCTAAAGGTCAATTTTCCTTCCGCGATCTTTTCCACTCTTCGACGTTCCCACGGACGGCCCGACTCAGGTACGCGCCGATCTTTGCGTATGCTTCCTCGGGAAGATTAGCGAGAGAAATGCGTAGGGACCATCCGGCGCCTCGAATCCGCCTCCATTCAGAAGTACGATCGAGGCCTGTTCCGCGAGACGGAACAGGATGTCCACCGGCTCGTAATGTCCGGTCAAGGCAATATGCTCGACCGTAGTGCGTCTCTTGAAATCAGTTTGGTAGGGAAAAAGATAAAGGAAAAATTGTGACCGCTTGCGGCAGTGCCTATCCTGGCCCTCCGGCCCCTCTCTCCGCCGGGCGCTGGGGACTCGCCGGAGCCTGTTCCCCTTTCTTGACAGAAGCAACCGGCCCTTTCTCCAGGCCCACCCAGCTCTTCAGTCCGCGAAACACTGTCGTAAAGGCTTCTTTTCCCTTCTCCGCGGCATAGCTGACCTGCTGTTCTACAGACTGGGCCGTCTTCTTGATCCCGGCCATTGCCGCGTCCAGCTGCCTGGTGAGAAAACTCCCTTGTGCCTCCTGCACGCGACGTTCCACTCCCAGAACGATGCTTACATTCCGTATTCTCCCCGTCCGGTGGTCAAGGACAGAAAATCTGGCCGCTTGCAGCGCCCCTAAGGCGTCGACTTTTCTAACAAAGTTCTCCAGACCTTCGATTGGCTGACCGTCTATCTGCAAAATGATGTCGCTAATCGCCAGGCCGGCTCGTCCGAGTGGGCCTTTGGGATCGAGCCAGATGATGGTGACCCCCTGATTCAAGTGGAAGCCATATTTTTCAGCCTCGGCGGTTGTGACAGGCTGAACGTTTGCCTCGAGCCTGTTGGGCACTGAGGAGGTAAAGACCTTCATCACATCCTCCAGGCTCTGCACGTTCACCGTCATCGTGCTCTTCTTATCATCGCGCCATTCGCTTACCGGGGCCGGCCGGCTCGTCACAGGTTGTGAGTCCTGGATCGTGGTGGTGGGTTCCTGATTGGCTTCCTCAACAGACCAGCCGATCTGAGGCGCCACGAGAAGCGCCCAAACAAAGACCAGGCATGCCGGCAACCGACGCATCGAGAAGATATAGATCAGATTTTTTCTCATCACATTGTTATCGCCGTAAGCGACTCTCTTCTTTAGCGTCGCGAACCTTGTCGTCGGGTTCAGCGTTGAAAAAATATCTAACCACCCTATATTATAATAGTAATGCACTGTCTTGGAAAGTCAATCCCCGGGCGCAAAAATGCCTGGGAACCTGTCCCGATATGCTGCGGGCTCATGGGCTGCTGGAAGGCCGCTCCATTTTTGCCTCCTTCAGATTACCCACGACGATAAGGAGCACCTGTTCCGGATGAAGGTGCGTTTTCGCCACGCGAAGCACGTCCTCCCTGGTGACCGAGTTGATGAGCGAAGGGTATTTCTCCGGGTAATCGAGGCCCAATCCGTAATACTCCACCTGAGCGAGGAAATTGGCCAGCTTTGATTGGGCGTCGATGCGCAATGGAAAACTTCCGACGAGATACGCCTTCGCCCGCCGCAGGTCTTCTTCTGAAACCGGGTCCTTTCGGATCAGTTCCATCTGGCTGAGCGCAAGGTCGATAGCTTCACGGGCAGACGTGTTCTTCGTCTGCATGACAACCTGGAACGAACCCTGGTATTTCTCCGCATCGAAGAAGCTTGCCACCGAATAGGCCAAACCCCTCTTAACCCGGATCTCCTC
>JADGQN010000205.1 GCA_017881765.1 Syntrophobacterales bacterium
GGTAACCGCTGCCGTTTTCTGCCCGTTTCCCTGGCCCTTAAGGGAAACTACCTCCGATGGGCTGATAGTGATGACCGGCCTGTTCTTCACCATCAGATTGTTGAACTGGAAGAAGTATCCGTTAAACTGGTCGATCATGGCCAGTCTCTGCTCCTGCCACTTGCCGACGATCTGAGGCGCGCATCGTTGGTAGAGGCTTTCGGCGATCTTCGGGTCGGAGACGGGTCGGCCGTTCTCCTCTCGGTAGGATGCGTTTGTGGCCTGGTACCAGATGAAATTCATCATCTGCGCTCTGTCCTGCTGGGTGTCAGGGTATCTGGAAACCAGCTGCTCGATAGTCATCCCCGTCCCCACGTTCTCGCGCCCCTTGACCATACTTATACCCTCCAGCAAGGTGGTGCATTCCTGGAAGGCAGTGACAACGCCATAGGCGCCCGCTCTGGCGCCTTCAAGCACGGAAGCCGCGATCTCCATGGCGAGACCCGGGGCAAGACCCGCGAGGTAGCCCAATTCCGGGAATGTCTTGAGCACGGCAGCGTTGAAATCTTCCCCCGCCAGTTTCGATACGTCGTTGACCCTGGCATAATACGTGTAAAGCTGAAAGCCGCGCAGCAGCTTGTCCGTGGGCACCTTCCCCGCGTATTTCCAGAAAGCTCCACGTATTGTTGCCCATTTGCCCAGGTTTTCATTCAGAATGCCCTTAAGAAGCTCCCTGTTTCTAGAGTTTGCCTCGGTCGAGAGCTTCTGGAGCAGATTCAGCTCGCCCTGCGCCCTTTCGACGGACGTTCTGATAGCAGCCGGATCCTTGATCCGTCCGGTTACGATGTCATCCAGATAGTCAGCCCGCACGCCGACTCTCTCGATGCTCCGGGCCTTGTTGAGGGACTGTCTCAATCGTTCCACATGCTTGGCCGCCTTTTCCGGCCCCTCTGCTTCCAGCTTCTCCAGGGCCTTATTCGCCCACTGGCCTCCCTTGTTGACCTCACCTGCTGTCGTGAATGTGTCGAGCCCCTCGGAGAGGTGCGTCAGGTCGGTACCCCCTGTGACGACCCTCCCTGTTTTACCATCTACGTAAAAGAGCTTCCCTGCTTTTTCCTCGTAATGCTGCGTGTATCCTTTGCTCCCCTGCCCCCAGAGCCCTTCGACGGGCTCGCTGCCGAGGGAGGGTTTCGTCCCGAGTTTCTTAAATCGTTCCGCAGCCTCGTTACTGCTTTCAATCCCCTCCATCAACTGGTTGGGTGGGTAGACATTGGTGCTGTTGACCAGCTTATTGATTTCGGCATCAGACAAGCCTTTTTGCCTGCCCACTGTCCTGATGTTCTCCTTTAAAGTGCCCTGAAAATCCTTCCACTTGCGGGCTATTTCTTCCGTGTTTGTTTCGCCTGTCATCACAACTCGCATGTCGTGGTCCGACGTTCCACCCGCGAGCGGGCCCTTGTAATTCTTTTGTGAGACCCATGAGCCGACACCGGCAGCTTCGGTACCGGTTTGCTTCACGGCATCTTTGGTGGCCTGGTTCATTACCTCGAGGGCAGTCTGGTCCTTAGGGTCGAGTCCGGCAGCAGGACCCGAAAGCAGAAGCAAAACGCCAACCCAAATAATCAGACGGGTGGGCAGTAACCACGATCCCTTACGCATCATGGATAATCTCCTTCGCATCACTTCGGCCTGGCAGCTACACTGCAAAATCGTTGCCAAAAGACGTGGGGCGAAGATCGTGAAGCGCAGCGAAAAAAGGGAGTTGACGGAGAAAACTAACGAAAGCGGACTTCGAGGATTATCAAGTCGCCTTCGAGACGTAGTAATCCTGCAAGGGTTTGACTCGTAGCCCACCCTTCATCATTGTCTCGATTGCGTTGACAACCGCTTCGGCGCCTGAAAGGGTAGTGGTGTAAGGTATCTTATACTGTACTGCCCCGGACCGGATCAGCACCTCATCCATCTTCGGATTCCTGCCACTCGGGGTATTGATGATGAATTGAATCTGACCGTTTTTGATCATGTCAACCACGTTCGGCCGGCCTTCAGAAACCTTAAAGACGAACTGCGTGTCGATGCCGCTATTGATGAGTATCTTTGACGTACCGCGGGTTGCAAAAATTTTGAACCCGAGGTCGCAGAGCTTTTTTGCAATGAAAACCACGTGGCGCTTGTCCTGGTTCTTGACGCTGATAAAAACGCTGCCTTCAAAAGGCAGGTTCTGGCCGGCCCCGAGCTGAGCCTTCCAGAAAGCGGCCCCGAAATTGGTATCGATGCCCATGACCTCGCCCGTCGATTTCATCTCCGGTCCAAGGATCGTGTCCACACCATAAAATCTGTTGAAGGGAAAAACCGCTTCTTTGACCGCAATGTGGTCGATCGCGATCTCCCGCTCTATGCCCAGTTCCTTCAGCGTCTTGCCCACCATCAGCTTCGCCGCCACCTTCGCCCATTGGACGCCCGTGGCCTTGCTGACGAAGGGCACGGTTCTAGACGCCCTGGGATTCACCTCAAGCACATAGACGATATCATTCTTCACCGCATACTGGATATTCATCAGCCCGACAACGTGAAGCTCCATTGCCAGTTTGTACGTGTCCCTCTTGATCCTTTCTATGATGTCGTCATTCAAGGAGTACGGCGGCAAGGCACAGGCGCTGTCACCTGAGTGTATGCCGGCTTCTTCGATGTGTTCCATGATGCCGGCCACCACGCACCGCTCTCCGTCGGCCACCGCATCCACGTCGATCTCTATCGCATCCTCAAGAAACTTGTCGATGAGGATGGGATGGTCAGGCGATGCCTCTTGCGCCTTCTCGGTGAAAGATTCCAGATCGGTCTCCGCGTAAACGATCTCCATGGCGCGACCGCCAAGCACATAGGATGGCCGCACGACCACCGGGTAACCGATGATGTTAGCGACCTCCTTTGCCTCGGCAACCGACATGGCCGTGCCGTTCTCGGGCTGGGTCAGGTTCAGTTTTTTCAGAATGGCTTTGAACTTCTCCCTGTCCTCCGCGATGTCTATCATCTCAGGTGCGGTGCCGATGATGGGCACGCCGGCTTTCTTCAGCGCCACGGCGAGGTTCAACGGCGTTTGTCCGCCGAACTGGACAATTACGCCCATCGGCTTTTCCCTCTCCGCGATGTCGAGTACATTCTCCAGGGTTAACGGCTCGAAGTAGAGCTTGTCAGACGTGTCGTAGTCGGTGCTGACCGTTTCCGGGTTGCTGTTGACCATGATCGTCTCGTAGCCCAGGTCTTTGAGAGCAAAAGCCGCATGTACGCAACAGTAGTCAAACTCGATCCCCTGCCCTATCCTGTTGGGCCCACCGCCCAGGATCATCACCTTCTCTTTGTCGCTTTTTCTCGTCTCATCCTCGATCTCGTAAGTAGAATAGTAGTACGGGGTATAGGCTTCAAATTCGGCGGCACACGTATCGACCAGCTTGAATACGCTGGAGATGCCCCGCTTCAGACGCCACTGTCTGACCTCCAGCTCATTCATGCCTATGATCTCGCCTATCTGCCGGTCGGAGAATCCGTACCGCTTGGCGCGCTTCATCAATTCTTCCGAGAAGCTGTCCCTCGCCTGCGAGAAAATGGGAAGATCGCTCCGGTACTGTTCCAGCTCACGCTCGAATTCAACGAGCTCTTCTATGTTTTTCAGAAACCATGGGTCTATCTTTGAAAGCTCGTAGATCTCATCCAGAGGTATGCCGCATCGAAAGGCATGGCGCACGTAAAAGACCCTGTCCTTGTTGGGGATGGTCAGCTTCTGCTTTATCAATTCCACGTCGTTCGGGCCGAACTGCTTTCCGTCAATGATGCCGTAACAGCCGATTTCCAGGGAACGAAGTCCTTTCTGCAAAGCCTCCTTGAAGGTCCTGCCTATGGCCATGGCCTCGCCCACCGATTTCATCGAGATGGTGAGCGTCTCGTCAGCGCCTTTGAACTTCTCAAAGGTGAAGCGGGGGACTTTTACCACGCAATAATCTATCGTCGGCTCAAAGCATGCGGGCGTCTTCTTCGTTATATCATTCGGTATCTCATCAAGCGTGTAGCCGACGGCAAGCTTGGCCGCGATCTTGGCTATGGGGAATCCGGTCGCCTTCGACGCGAGCGCGGAACTGCGCGACACCCTCGGGTTCATCTCGATCACGACCATTCTTCCGTTGTTCTGATCGAGGGCGAACTGGATATTCGATCCGCCCGTCTCCACGCCGATCTCACGGATGATCTTGATGGCCGCATCCCTCATCACCTGATACTCTTTGTCGGAGAGGGTTTGTGCCGGCGCCACGGTGATGCTGTCTCCCGTGTGAACGCCCATCGGATCGAAGTTCTCTATGGAGCAGATGATGACAACGTTATCTTTCTTGTCGCGCATCACCTCAAGCTCAAATTCCTTCCAGCCGATAACCGACTCTTCGATCAGGATCTCGCTGATCATGCTGCTTTCGAGGCCGCGCAGGGCAAGCACCTCGAACTCTTCTATGTTGTATGCCACGGAGCCGCCTGTCCCGCCCAAAGTGTAGCTCGGCCTGATGATAATAGGGAAACCGATCTCCTTTACGACCTTCCGTGCCTCCTCCATCGTGCGCGCGAAACCAGATGTCGGCACTTCCAGTCCTATACGCTCCATGGCAGCCTTGAATTCTTCCCTGTCCTCAGCCTTTCTGATTGCCTTGTAGTCCGCGCCGATCAGCTCGACGTTGTACTTCTCAAGAATGCCTCGCTCCGCGAGGATGGTCGCGAGGTTGAGGCCCGTCTGTCCGCCGAGTGTCGGCAGGAGCGCGTCCGGCCTTTCGATCTTGATGATCTCCTCTAACACTTCCGGAATCAGGGGCTCCACGTAAGTCCTGTCTGCCATATCCGGATCGGTCATGATGGTTGCGGGGTTGCTGTTGATGAGGATCACGCGGTAGCCCTCTTCCCGCAATGCCTTGCAGGCCTGGCTTCCCGAGTAGTCGAACTCGCAGGCCTGACCTATCACGATGGGCCCGGAACCGATGAGGAAGATGCTTTTCAGGTCTTTCCGTTTAGGCATGGCGCTCCTTTTTGAATGCGTCCATCATCTCCCTGAATTTCGCGAACAGACCCCAGGAGTCATGCGGGCCCGGCGACGCTTCCGGGTGAAACTGAACGGAGAAAATGGGGTAGATCTCATGCTCTATCCCTTCGAGCGTGTCATCATTGAGATTGAGGTGCGTGCCCTTAACCTTTTCCTTCTTTATGGAATCGAGGTTCACGGCAAAACCGTGATTCTCCGATGCGATCGCAACCCTGCCCGTGGACAGCTCCTTGATGGGCTGATTCGCGCCCCTGTGACCGAACTTCAGCTTATACGTATCGCCCCCGTATGCGAGGCCGAGCAGTTGCTGCCCGAGACAGATGCCGAAGATCGGCGCCTTGCCGAAGAGTTTGCGTATCTCATCAACGACATCGGGCACGGCCTGCGGATCACCCGGGCCATTCGATAGCAGCACCCCATCCGGCTTCATGGCCAGGATCTCTTTTGCCTTGGTGCGGGCCGGCACAACGACCACGCGGCAGCCTGTTTTCCTGAGCATCCTGAGAATATTCAACTTGACGCCGAAGTCCATAACGACACAGGTGAAGTCACCGCGCGGTTCAAATTCGTATGGCGCGTCGCACGTCACCTCCTTTACCAAATCGATGCCGACGATCCCCGCGGACTCCTTTGCTTTGCGCACCAGGGACTTCGGATCAAGGTCGCGCGTGGAGATGATGGCTTTCATCGCCCCTTTTTCGCGTATATGTTTGGTCAATGCCCTGGTGTCAACCTCTTCGATGCCGATGATATTATAGCGTTTCAGGTATTGGAGCAGGCTCTCGTTCGCCCGCCAGTTGCTCGTGATCTTGCTGAACTCCCTGACGATGAAGCCCTCGACTTTCGGCCCCTTCGACTCCACATCCTCTTCATTGATACCGTAATTGCCGATCAGCGGGTAGGTCATGGTGACGATCTGCCCCTTGTACGAAGGATCGGTCATGATCTCCTGGTAGCCCGTCATGCTCGTATTGAAGACAATTTCGCCTTCTTTCTCGCCGTCGGCACCCACGCTTTGACCCTCAAAGAGGGTCCCGTCTTCCAAAGCAATCATCGCCTTCATCGTTTCCCCCTGCAGGCCTTAACGCAGATGCCGCAGATGTGATGGCCAAGACCGCGCTCATTCTTGAAGCGCTTGAGCATGGCAAAACACCCCTTGTGGTCAAAAAGTTTTTGCTCGGCCTTGATCGCGTCTGCCGGGCAGGCCTGCATACAGGCGGTACACGTATCGCAGCCCGTCTCCAGAGGCTCGCCTGCCTCAAGCGGCATAGCGGTCAGGACCGTGTTGTAGCGCACGTGCGCGCCGAACACGGGATGGACGAGAAGATTATTCCTTCCTATCCACCCGATGCCCGCGATCTCTCCTATCCTCTTGTGCGAAATATGCGCCTTCTGGTTCTGCCAGTCAATCATCTGAGAGGCGGCAAAAGGCAGGGCCTTGAAGCCTTTCTGTTCTATCTCCCTCGCAACCAGATAGGCGATCATATCGAGCCGGTAGTTGATCTGCCGGTAATGATGCTGATAAAAGAGCGTGGGGCCATTGCTGATGGTCTCAAGCACGTTCTTTGATATGACGAGGCCGAAAGAGATCGCACACGTGTACCGGTCAAGGATGGGATCATCAAATCCCAGAATCTCCTTTCCGTAGAGCGATAAATCAGCAGCACCGGCCACATCGACATCGTGACGCGCCAGGAGCTCCATCACGCCAATAGGGCCTTCTGTTACATTCCCTTCCGCATTCATTGTTCCGTTATTCCCCCGCCCTTCTCGTTTGATTGGGGTTTATCGTCTTGACCTTACCTCAACCTTGACTTTGTGTTGCTAGTTTTCTCTCTACTCGTTTCTTGCTGTTCGAGCGCCCTCCGATGAGCTTTCGCCCTTCAGAGCAGCCCTCTCTTCTTGAAATGAATCAGAAGGGCACTCACCGCGGCCGGGGTAATCCCGGAAATCCTTGACGCCTGACCGAGGGAGATGGGTTTGATCTTTGACAGTTTTTCTATGACCTCTCTGGAAAGACCCGCAATCTCCTCATAGGAAACGTCGGACGGTATCTTTCTCTCCTCCAGCCTACTTACTCTGGCGATCATCTCCGTCTGTCTATCGGTGTAGCCCCGATATTTTACATCCAACTCTACCTGATAAGCAACAGCATCCTGTATACCGGGGAGGCCCTCAGCCAATCGATGCAGCGCGGCAATCGTAATACCGGGTCTCTTGAGCAGCTCTTCCAGGGTTGTCGGGTTCTTTATCCCTTCCAATCCCAGCCCATTGAGCATTTCATTGGTTAACGCCGTGGGAAAGAGCCTCCTTTCCCTGAGCAGTTGGCTGAGGCGCTCCATTGCTGCCCGCTTCTCAACCACGCGCTCGTAGCGCTCCTTCGAAGCGACGCCCATGTTGTAGCCCTTCTCCGTGAGCCTCAGGTCGGCATTGTCTTCCCGCAGCAGGAGCCTGTATTCCGCCCGGGACGTGAACATGCGGTAAGGCTCATCTACACCTTTGGTGACAAGGTCGTCGATCATGACGCCGATGTACGCTTCTTCGCGACCGAGCACGAACTCGCCGTCACCGCGCGCCTTCAGGACTGCATTGATGCCGGCCATGAGGCCTTGCGCCGCCGCTTCCTCGTACCCGGTCGTTCCGTTTATCTGTCCGGCACAAAAAAGACGGCTCACCTGTTTCGTTTCGAGTGTGGGAAAAAGCTGCGTCGGATAGACAAAATCATACTCGATAGCGTAGCCGGGCCGTGTGATCTCAACGCGCTCCAGACCACTGATGCTCCTGAGCATCGCAAGCTGCACATCGAGCGGCAGGCTGGTTGAAAGCCCATTGGGATAGTATTCCACCGTATCCATCCCTTCGGGCTCAAGAAAGATCTGGTGACGCTTTCTTTCCGCAAATCGCACGACCTTATCTTCTATTGAAGGACAATACCTGACACCGGTGCCCTTTATTTTGCCGCTATATAGGGGGGATCGGCCTAGCCCGGACCGTATGATCTCGTGGGTAGTCTCGTTTGTGTAGGTGATGAAACAGGGGACCAACTGTTGTGTGATCTCTGACGTCAAGAATGAAAAGGGCCTGGGTGGGTCATCGCTCTCTTGCGCCTGCATTGCGGAGAAATCGATGGTGCGGCCATCCAACCGGGGGCACGTGCCCGTCTTCAACCTGCCCAAGTCAAAGCCCAAGCCCCGCAGGCAGTCTGAGAGCCC
>JADGQN010000206.1 GCA_017881765.1 Syntrophobacterales bacterium
TAAACAGGGGCTTGAACCCTCGTCATCTGTTGACTTTTGAGCTGTTATTGTTCATATTCTTACGGCAATGAAGCGGGAACTACAGAGGCTGAACAAACTCAGAAACATCGGCATAGCCGCTCATATCGACGCGGGCAAGACCACGGTCACCGAGCGGGTCCTCTATTACACGGGCAAGACGTACAAGATAGGGGAGGTGCACGAAGGCACCGCAACCATGGACTACCTTCCCCAGGAACAGGAAAGAGGTATCACCATCACGTCGGCTGTCACGACCTGTTACTGGAATGACCATGAGATCCAGATCATTGATACGCCGGGACACGTGGACTTTACCATAGAGGTGGAAAGATCTCTCCGGGTACTTGACGGTATGGTCGCGGTCTTTTCGGGCGTAGAGGGCGTTGAGCCGCAATCGGAGACGGTATGGCACCAGGCGGACAAGTACAAAGTCCCGAGACTCGCCTTTATCAATAAGCTTGACAGGATCGGCTCAGACTTCTTCCACGTGCTCGATATGATGGTCGAAAAACTCGGGGCCAACCCGCTTCCGCTCCAGATACCGCTGGGGAAAGAAGATGATTTCTACGGCGTTGTCGATCTGATCACAATGAAGGCCATTGTCTGGGACGAAGAAAACCTCGGCGCAACGCTGCATCACGTCGCCATACCTGACGATGTCAAGCAAACGGCCCATGTCTACCGGGAGAAGCTGCTCGAAAAGCTGTCTATGCTTGATGACAGCTTCATGGAGCTTTACCTGGACGGGAAGGAGATAGACGACGAGACTATACATGACGCGATAAGAAAAGCGACCATCGCACTGAGGTGCGTTCCGGTGATTTGTGGTGCGGCGCTCCGGAACAAAGGCATCCAGCCGCTCCTTGACGCAATCGTCCGGTATCTTCCGTCTCCCCTCGATGTCCCTCCCACCGAAGGGCATGATCCTGTCACCGGTGAAAAGGCTTACCGTGAGGCCGATCCCGATGAGGATCTGTGTGCCCTCGCCTTCAAGGTCGTTGTGACGGAAGGCAGAAAACTGGTCTATGTCAGGATCTACTCGGGCTCCCTCAAGGTGGGCGATGACATCTACAACGTGAACCTGCAGAAAAAGGAGAAGGTGTCGAGAGTTTACAAGATACACGCCAATCACAGGGACCGGATGGATGAAGCCCGCACAGGTGACATCGTCGGCGTCGTCGGCTTGAAGGAGACCTCCACCGGCCACACACTGACAAAAACGAAACCGATCGTCCTGGAGTCGATCGAGCTCTATCAGCCTGTAATCTCCATGGCTGTCGAGCCGAAGAGGAATGCGGATCAGGAGAAGCTACTCCTCGCTCTGCAGAGGGTCGCTGAGGAAGACCCCACCTTTATCGTCAGGACCGACGAGAGCTCTTTTCAGACCGTGGTTTCAGGCATGGGAGAGCTTCACCTCGACGTGGTCATGCGCAGAGTAAAAGACGAATTCGGTGTCGACGTTCTCGTGGGCAAGCCGCAGGTCGTATACAAGGAATCGATTGAGCGCGCCGCAACTGTCGACCAGCCGTTTGAAAAATTGATCAATGGCGTGCTCTACCGCGGTTCGGTAGCCCTTTCGCTCGCGCCCAATCCGAGAGGCCAAGGCATCACCATCATTCCTGACATCTTAAGCCGGCAGCCGGAGTTTCCGTACATTACCGCTATCGAGGAAGGCGTGACTGAAGGCTCTCAGATGGGCGTGGTCAAGGGCTTTCCCCTGACCGACGTGCGGGTGACCATTCACGATGCCTCCTTCAACAATCCTGATTTTGCCCGCCTTACGCTGAAGATGGCGGCGTATGACGGGTTCAAGAAAGCCTGTAGCGATGCCGGACCCGTGCTTCTCGTGCCGCTGATGTCCCTGACTGTCACGACACCGAACGAATTCCTCGGTGAGATAATAGCCGACCTGCATATCAGGAAATGTCAGATCAACGACGTACAGTCGCAGGACAGGGTCACTATTGTGGAGGCCAAAGCTCCGCTCACCAGCATGTTCGGCTATTCCACGGATATACGGTCTCTTTCTCAGGGACGGGCCTCTTTTACCATGTTCTTCTCCCACTACGATAAGGTCGAAGAGTGAATAGGATCGGCGAGATCTTAGGCTTCTTGAGGGAGAAGGATGAGCACATCTCCGGAGATTATATCTCCTCGCGGCTCGGCCTTACCAGAACGGCCGTCTGGAAATACGTGAAGCAGCTCCGACAGATGGGCTATGCGATTGACACGCTCAAGGGTAAAGGCTACAGCCTCAGGACGGTGCCCGATCGACTCTACCCATGGGAGGTAAAGCGTTATCTCCGTGCGGAATTATTGGGTAGAACCATACGCTATCAGGAGTCTATCGATTCTACTAACGCGTTGGCCTTTCAACTTGCACTCGGCGACGCAGCCGAAGGGACCTGCGTCGTTGCCGAAACACAAAAGGCCGGCAAAGGGCGCCTGCAGAGAAAGTGGTTCTCGCCGTACGGTAAGAATCTCTATCTGTCTGTCATCCTGCGGCCGAGCCTTCATCCCTCTTCCGTCTACCCGATTACCTTCTTGTCGTCTCTCGCCGTTTATGACACGTTGCATCAGTTCGGCCTTAAGCCGACACTCAAATGGCCGAATGACGTGCTCGTGAACGGAAAGAAAATCTGCGGAACGCTCCTTGAACTTTCTACGGAAGCGGACCTCGTGCGTTTCGTCATTGTCGGTATCGGCCTCAACGTAAACATGAGGAAAGGCGAGATGCCGGACGAGATACGGTCGAAGGCCACCTCGTTGCTTCTCGAAACGAAAATTGTCTATGAAAGGGCCCGTGTTTGTGGCATGCTATTGAATAATCTGGAGACGTATTTCGACCTGTTGAGAAACCATGGACCTGTCAAGCTCGTGCGGACGTGGGAAGAGAAGGCGCAGATCAAGGGGAAATCGCTGGAGGTCACACAGCAGGGAGCGGTTTTCAAGGGAGTTGCTGAAGGGATCGGCGATGAAGGCGCCCTGCTCCTCAACGATCATGGAAAGGTTCATAAAATAATTGCTGGAGATGTATCTTTTTAGGCCATGCTTTTAGTCATCGACATAGGTAACACGAATATTGTATTCGGTGTCTACAAGGATGAGACGCTGGTCAATCACTGGCGCTTGAGCACCGCCATCCAGAAGACGGTGGACGAATACGCCATCCTCCTGAACAGCCTGGTCTATTTTGAGAAAATCAGACTGCAGGATTTTCACAGCGCAATCATATCCTGTGTTGTGCCCCCGCTTCTGTTCCCTTTTCAGCGGGTCTGCTCAAAATATATAGGCATAGAGCCTATCGTCGTCGAGCCTGGCATAAAGACAGGCATGCCCATTCTGTACGAGAACCCACAGGAGGTTGGGGCTGATCGTATCGTCAACGCCGTAGCCGGCTACGAGCGGCACAAAAAGGCGCTTATCATCGTTGATTTCGGCACTGCGACGACCTTCGACTATGTCACGCCGAAGGGCGAATACCAGGGCGGCGTTATTTCACCCGGCATGATGATATCGTTGGAAGCCCTGTTTGAGCGTGCCTCCAAGCTGCCGCGGGTTGAGCTTGTGAAGCCCAAAGATATAATAGGCAGAAATACGGTGACGGCGATGCAAGCGGGTATCATATACGGGTACGTCAGCCTCGTTGACGGCATCGTCAAGCGGATGAAGGACAGAGTGAAGACCGACCCGTACGTGATCGGGACGGGCGGACTGGCAAACCTTATCTATAAGGAATCAGAGAGCATTGATGAGGTGGATGAGTTTCTGACCTTGAAAGGCCTGAAAATTCTGTACGAGAAGAACAAGGATCAGCCGAAGACCAAGTAGTCTGTACTGAAAATCCCAAATTCCATAGCGGTAGCGCAGCATCCTGGAAGGACGCATCCCGTAAGGGCCCTGTCTTTCTTCCCATGACCCTTGCCCCTGTTCTTCCTGCCTTTACTTTGCGTAGGACCTTTTGTTAGAATAGACCACGAAAATGGCCGGAAGGATTGCTCTTGGCCTCCTTGCGCTTCTTCTTATTTTTTCATGCGGCAAAAAGGAGGAAATAGGAAAATATGATGACCCCGGGCAGCCCGCCTACGGAGATACCCTCATCACCAGCTCGATAGGCGAGGCCTCAAACCTGATCCCGCTTCTGGCCACTGACGGCGCGTCGCATGATATTGCCGGCTACATTTACAACGGCCTCGTCAAATATGACAAGGATCTCAAGATAGTAGGCGACCTTGCGGAATCGTGGGATTTCTCGCCTGACCAGCTGACCATCACGTTCCATTTGAGGAAGAACGTGAGGTGGCAGGACGGCAAGCCATTCACCGCGCGCGACGTGCTCTATACTTACAAAGTGACCATCGATCCCAAGACACCTACCGCATACTCGTCAGACTTCCTGATGGTCAAGAAAGCGGAAGCCCTCGACGATTACACCTTCAGGGTTACGTACGACAAGCCTTTCGCGCCCGCGCTCATCAGCTGGGGGTCGTCGATCCTGCCGCAGCATTTGCTGGAGGGGAAAGATATTACGACCTCTCCCCTTACACGCTCGCCTGTCGGGACAGGGCCATACAAGCTGAAGGAATGGATAGCCGGTGACCGGATCGTACTGGCCGCGAACCCCGATTATTTCGAAGGCAGGCCGTACATTTCCCGGGTGATCGCCCGGGTCATACCCGACCCCGCAACACAGTTTCTCGAATTGAAGAACGGCGGCATCGATATGGCCAACCTTACGCCCCTTCAATTTGTGAGACAGACCGAATACCCTAAGTTCAACCGGGAGTACAACAAGATCAAGTACCTCGGCTTCAACTACGTCTACCTGGGCTATAATCTGAAGCACCCCTTCTTCAAGGACAAGCGGGTCCGCCAGGCGCTCACGTATGCTACCAACAGGCAGGAGATCATCGAGGGGATCCTGCTGGGACAGGGCGTGGTCGCTGACGGTCCGTACAAGCCGGACATGTGGGCCTACGATCCGAACGTGCGGAAGTACCCGTATGATCCCAAAAAAGCTGAGGCGTTGCTGCGCGATGCCGGTTTCGTCAAAGGTGCAGACGGACGCTTGTCTAAAGACGGGAAACCTTTCGAATTTACCATCATGACCAACCAGGGCAATGACGTGAGGATCCACTGCGCGGAACTTATCCAGCGGTGGCTGGCCGCGTTGGGGATTACGGTGAAGATCAGGGTGATCGAGTGGGCGGCATTTGTCAACCAGTTCATAGACGCCCGCAAGTTCGACGCCGTGCTTCTGGCTTGGACCATACCCCAGGACCCGGATATATTCGACATCTGGCACTCTTCAAAGCAGGGGACCAAGGAGCTCAATTTCATGGGCTTCGAGAACAGGGAAGTGGATGAGCTTCTCGTAAAAGCGCGGCAGACATTCGATCAGGAAGAGCGGAAGCGCTGCTACTGGCGCATCCAGGAGATACTGGCCGAGGAGCAGCCGTATACGTTCCTATTCATTCCGTACGCAACCGTGGCGGCGCAGAAAAGGATCAAGGGGATAGAACCCGCACCAGCGGGCATCACTTACAATTTTACCAAGTGGTACGTGCCCGCGGACCAGCAGCGTTACAGGACTGAGCAGGAGAGGAAATAGTGCTCACGTACATCCTTAAACGGGCCATCTTCATGGTGCCGATGCTTCTTGGCATCACGATCATCTCCTTCCTGATCATTCATCTGCCGCCCGGAGAACCGGGCGCGCTGGGCATGGAGATGAACCCGAAGGTGACCAAAGAGGTGCGTGAGCGGGTTCGGGCCCTGTACGACCTTGACAAGCCGCTCCACATCCAGTACTACCTCTGGATGAAGCGGTTCGTGAAGCTCGATTTCGGCCGTTCCTTCAGCTCCGACCGCCGGCTTGTTATCGACAAAATAACGGAGCGGTTGCCGATCACGATCAGCCTTAATCTTCTCGCCCTGATGTTTGAGCTCGTGTTCGGTATCCCCATCGGGGTCTACTGTGCCAGATACAAGGGGTCAGCCCTTGACAAAGGACTGACGGCCTTTGTTTTTGCGGGGTTTGCCATCCCCACGTTCTGGCTTGCCCTGCTATGCATGCTCCTCTTCGGGGTTTACCTCGACCTTCTCCCCATCACCGGCCTGAAATCTTTCAACTTCTCGGAACTGACGTTTTTCGGGAAGATTGCAGACATCGCGCGCCATCTGGTACTTCCTGTCTTTATCTCTTCCATCGGCGGCTTGGCAGGGATGTCGCGCTACATGAAGAGCAGTCTGCTTGAGGTGCTGCGGCAGGATTACATCACCACGGCCTACGCCAAAGGGCTGCCTGAGGGGATGATCCTGAGGAAGCACGCCGTCCGGAACGCGCTCCTCTCGGTCATCACTCTGCTTGGCATGGCCGTGCCCGGCCTGATCGGAGGCAGCGTGATCTTCGAGACGATCTTCGGTATTCCCGGCATGGGGCAGCTCTTTTACATGAGCGTGATGTCTCGTGATTTTCCGGTGATCATGGGCATCCTCGTGATCGGAGCATTCCTGACGCTCGTCGGCAATCTGCTCGCGGACGTAGCCCTTGCGGTCGCTGATCCGAGGATAAGGCTGGGGTGAGTCTCAGCAATGTCGCGCACCTGGCATAACTATTGCTTGAGACTCTATTATGTGGATTAACGGCAAGTCCATTCGGGAGGGCAAATGTATCTTTGCGGTGTAACAACCCATAAACGCCCCATGAGGAAGCACTGCGCGGCATCAATCTATTCGGCGTGTCTGCGGTCCGCTGCAAGGCCCTGTCTCAGCGTGCTCTTATTGACGTGTGCTTTATTGCTTGCCACTGCTGCTCCTGCCCATGCCTATATCGACCCCGGCTCCGGCCTCTTGTTGTGGCAATTACTCGTGTCAGCTTTTGCAGGAACTGTCTTATACCAATACCGTAAAATCGTAAACTTCATCTTTCGAAAACAGCACAAACAAAAAAAGCCTGATGAGTAGCCTTTTCTCCTTTCGCGATCCTTCCGGACGCCTGTTCACTGCTGGTGGGCGCCTACTACGCGTCGTGAACGACCCTGCCATACCTGACGCAATGGCTCTCCTCAATTCCAACCGCGCCAGACAATGTATGGATACAGGGCACCTGGTGAAGACCAGAGTGCTTGACAGTACCGAAGCCGCGGACCTCTTAGAAGGCTACGAGGGCAGTTTTCCGTTTAGCTACACCGATGTGAGGATGGTCCTGGAGCATGAGCGCGTTGATTTTCCCTCCTTTCCCTGTGAATGGCCTTCAGAAATGCTATGGGCTGCGGGTACGCTGACCCTTGACCTTGCTGAAGCCTTCCTGCATGACGGGATAGGGCTGAAAGATGCCACGCCGAGTAACGTCCTGTTTCGGGGTCCGGCACCGATATTTGTTGACATTTTATCTTTTGAACGTCGCGACCCGACTGACCCTATTTGGTTGCCCTACGCTCAGTTCGTTCGCACGTTCCTTTTGCCGCTTCTCGTCGATAAGTATTTTGGTTTGCCGTCATACGGACTTTTCTTCGAGCACCCGGACGGGGTCCGGCCTGATGACATCTATCGCCTGCTTGGCCCGTTTCGCAAGCTCGTGCCCCCTTTTTTGACGCTCATTTCGCTGCCGGTATGGTTTGCCAGAAAGCTAGATCAAGAGCATACGGCAATTTACGAAAGGAAACTCCTTAATGATACCAAAAAGGCCATGTTCGTACTTCAGACGCTCTTTAAGCGTCTGCGCCGTCACCTTCAGCGTCTGGCCCCGGCCCCGGGCCGGTCCACGGACTGGTCTGGCTACGCGGATTCCAGCAGCTATTCGGAGCGTGATCTCCTGACCAAAGAGAGCTTTGTTGAAGCAATGATGACCGAATTAGCGCCGGGCAAGGTGCTGGACGCAGGGTGCAACACGGGTTATTTCAGCACCATTGTCGCCAAGGCCGGCGCAAAGGTGGTTGCGATCGATTGCGACCCCGTCGTGGTAGGTGAGGTCTGGCGTAATGCCTCGCGTGACAGCCTCGATATCCTGCCGCTGGTCATTAACCTTGCTCGTCCTACTCCTGCCCTCGGCTGGCGCAATAGCGAGTCTTCATCGTTTCTTACCAGGGCGCATCAGTCCTTCGATGCAGTGCTGATGCTGGCATTGATCCATCACCTAGTAGTCACCGAACGGATCCCACTTGCTGAAATAGTTGAGCTCGCCGCGCTACTGACCAGAGACATTTTGCTGGCTGAATATGTAGGGCCTGAGGAC
>JADGQN010000207.1 GCA_017881765.1 Syntrophobacterales bacterium
GATTATCACCCTACTGCTCTTCCTTCACGGGCAGCGGGAGATCTCGCTACCGCCGCAGTACGAGACCGTTGCCCGTAATACACCTGATACCCAGCCGAACTGGCCCGGGGTAAACGAGACAAAAAAACTGATGATTGCGTGCCAGGAAAGGACCTGGGTCAGGGTCGTGATAGACGATGCGGAAAAGAGGGAAGTGATGCTCAACCCCGAAGAAGTTGTGATGTTCACAGCGAGGGACAAGTTTGATCTCCTCGTCGGGAATGCGGGGGGCGTCAAACTCTTCTTCAATGGGAAAGAGACCACGTTCGAGGGAGCAAGCGGAGAGGTAAAGAGGGTAACCCTACCGTAAAGAATCAAAAAGAACCAGCTAATAGCTGTTAGCTAATAGCCGTTAGCTGGCAGTTAGTGGCTGTAGTTACGAATTGATGGCTGCTTTCTACTATGATTATCCTTGGTGTGGACCCCGGACTGGCGAGTACAGGTTTCGGGGTGATCTTTTGCGGAGGGGGTACACCCAAGCTCCGCGCGGCAGGTCATATAACAACCTCTCCCCGCGATCCCATCACCAAAAGACTCTTCCAGATCTTCGAAGATATTAATCAATTGATGACTACGGTGCGTCCGGAATTGGTGGCGATCGAAAATGTTTTTTCCCTTGTGAGGTATCCTAGGGCCGGGATCCTGTTGGGTGAAGTGCTTGGGGTCATCTATTTGAGCGCGCATCAGCACGAAGTGCCGATTCTGGAGATTACGCCGAAAGAGGTAAAGAATGCGCTTATCGGCAGCGGAAGTGCAACTAAAAAGCAGATTAAATTGACCACGGAGCGGATTCTCGGTATTAAGGAGTTTTCCTCTCTCCATGCTGCCGACGCCGTAGCGGTGGCATTGACAGCTCATTACAGAAAGGGTTACGCTGGAACAAGATGATTTCATATCTTGAAGGCCGCCTAAAGAGCATTTATATCGACAGGATCACCCTGCTGGTTGGAGGAATAGGCTATGAGCTCCTTATTCCCGCTTACGTGATGAACGAGATCAAGCGCACCGCGACGATTGACGGGGGACTCGGCCTCCACGTCTCCTTTCATCAGACCGAGAGGCAGCCCAAGCCCGTTCTTATTGGGTTCAGGTCAGGGCTGGACAAAGAGTTCTTTGAACTCTTCATATCCGTCGAAGATATCGGTCCGATAGCGGCCGTGAGGGCCCTCGGCAGGCCGGTGAGAGAAATAGCCAGGTTCATCGAAGAGAAAGACATCAAGGCGCTCAGGCAACTGAAGGGCATCGGTGAGCGTAAGGCGGAGAAGATTGTGGCCACGTTGAAGGGTAAGGTCGCAAAATATGCGTTGATGCCCGACATAGAGCTGCCTGCGGCGGCCCCGGACGACTTCCGGAAGGAAGTAGAAGGGGTAATGGTCACGCAGTTGGGCCACAAGGCGTATGAGGCCAGGAAGATGATCGATGACGCACTCAAAAGGAATCCTGCTATCAGCTCTTCAGAGGAGCTTTTTGAGGAAGTATATCGGGGACAGAAGACGTGATCTACGAGGAAACAGATAAACTCCCCGACCTCTTGAAACCTGACAACTCCGCGGATGAAGAGCCCTATAGCACGTTGAGGCCTGCCATCCTGTCCGAATACGTCGGGCAGGAAAAAGTCGTCGAGACACTGCAGATCGCAATAGAAGCTGCCCTGCAAAGAGATGAGCCCTTGGAGCATATCCTTTTCAACGGCCCGCCGGGACTGGGAAAGACCACCCTCGCACACATCATAGCAAAAGAAATGCATACGAGGATCGTCACCTCATCAGGCCCGGCTCTCGAAAAAGGTGGAGACCTGATGGGCGTGCTCACCAACCTTGAGAAAGGCGATGTCTTCTTTATTGATGAGATTCACCGGCTGCCTAAGGTCGTGGAGGAATTTCTCTATCCTGCCATGGAAGACTTCGCGGTTGACTTTATCTTTGACAAGGGGGTGCACGCACGCACCCATAGGTTCAGACTGGAACGCTTTACGCTGATCGGGGCCACGACGCGCTCCGGCCTGCTTTCTTCCCCTTTGCGGGAACGATTCGGTATTGTGAGAGACCTCGATTTTTATGAGGAAAAAGAGCTTGTCCGCATCATAAAGCGTTCCGCCTCGATCCTTCAAATTTCTATTGATGAAGAAGGCGCCTTCGAAATAGGCCGTAGGGCTCGGGGGACCCCCAGGGTTGCCAACAGGCTGCTCAAACGCGTCCGCGATTATGCGCAGGTGAGGGCCCAGGGCTCGGTCACGCGCTCGGTGGCTATGGAGGCTCTGGCTCTCGAAGGCATCGATGGCCATGGGCTGGGTGAAGTGGACCGAAAGCTCCTCAGCACGATCATCGTCAATTACAAGGGCGGCCCCGTCGGCATAGAGGCCCTGGCTGCAACGCTCCAGCTTGAGTCGGATGTACTGATAGAGGTTGTCGAGCCTTATTTACTGAAGACGGGTTTTGTGACACGCACTTCCCAGGGCAGAAAGGCCTCTGAAATGGCTTATCATCACCTTGGTTTTACCGCGGGTGGCAAGTCCCGGAATATGGAGCTCTTCGCAGGGGTAAAGAAGAAGACTGACGGCTGATACTTACTGGCTAAGCCGCTCTAACTCTTCTGACGAGATATCGAAGTTGGCGTGGACAGTCTGAACGTCATCGGAATCTTCTAAAGCTTCAATCAGTTTCAACATGGTCTCCGCGTGCTTGCCTTCCAGCTTCACGGATGTCTGCGGGACCATGCTGACCTCGGCGACGGTATATTTCATGTTCTTTTCGTCGAAGGCCTTTTTCACTTTCTCGAAGCCGGCCGGATCCGTGATTACCTCGATGACACCATCGTCCTCCTTCACGTCCTCCGCGCCTGCGTCAAGGGCCAGCTCCATGATCCGGTCTTCGTCAACAGTCGTTTTATCGAAGGAGATGTATCCCTTCTTCGAAAACAGCCAGGAGACGCTTCCTGCTTCTGCCAGGTTGCCACCATGCTTGGAGAAAGAATGGCGCACGTCGGCTGAGGTTCTCATCTTATTGTCGGTCAGCGCTTCCACGAGCACCGCCGTGCCTCCCGGACCATACCCCTCGTAAATATATTCCTCATAAGCCGCGCCGCCCTCCCGCGGGTCTGCCCCCCGCTTTATCGCCTTCTCTATATTATCCTTGGTCATGTTTTCGGATTTTGCCTTCAGGACCACAACCCTGAGTCTGGGGTTGGCCTCGATGTCCCCGCCGCCTATCCGGGCAGCCGTCGTAATCTCTTTGATCAGTTTTGTAAATATCTTGCCCCGCCGCGCGTCGGCGGCACCTTTTTTGTGCTTGATGGTGCTCCACTTGCTATGGCCGGACATGAGATCCCCCGAATATAGATTTCCACAGGCAAACCCGTGGTATTGATTGGAGATGGTGGGCAGTACAGGAATCGAACCTGCGACCTCTGGTATGTGAGACCAGCGCTCTAACCATCTGAGCTAACCGCCCCTGTTTAATGTTTAATATATCATGGCTCAAAAGTCAATACAATCAAGCCGAGTGCGGACCACTGCGTTCGAGGACCGCCGCCTTCGGCAGCTTGAGGACCGCTTCGCTTAAGGATCGGCCTTCGGCCTTGAGGCAACTACCTCAAGTCGCTGGAAGCGACGGTCCTCAAGGGAGCGTAGCTCCCGGTCCTTGAGCCGGTTATGCCGGCGGTCCTCAAGCCACCGCAGGCGGCGACCTTCAAGATGATTCTTATCGCCAAATAAGGTAGAATAGGCCAGTGAGCAGGCACGTATTCGGACCGGTTCCTTCAAGGCGCTTGGGGTTTTCGCTGGGGGTCGACCCCATTCCTCGAAAGTACTGTAACTTTGACTGCATTTATTGCCAGGTCGGGAAAACAACCCATACGGAGGCAGAGAGGAGAAGCTTTTTTGATCGGCAAGAACTGGTCTTGGAGGTTCTGCGGCACCTCGAAAAGGCAAAGGCAGTTGACGTCATCACTTTTTCCGGGTCAGGCGAACCTACCCTCAATAAAGACGTTGGGTGGATGATAAGAGAGCTGAAGAGGAGAACGGAGACACCCGTGGCTGTTATCACCAATGGGTCACTGCTGCATCGAGAAGATGTTCGAGAGGATCTGTCATTCGCAGACATTGTGCTACCCTCACTCGACGCCGTGACTGAGGAGACGTTCACGAGGATCAACAGACCCCATCCATCCATCTCCGTTGATGATATCGTAAAAGGACTCCAGGTATTCCGTAGCGCTTACAAAGGAAAGATCTGGCTGGAAATCATGTTCGCAAAAGAAGTGAATGATGGGCCCGATGAATTGGAGAGGTTTCGGAGGGTCCTGGAAGGCATTGCCGTGGACAAGATACAGCTGAACACAATTACACGGCCCGCTCCCGGAGAAGGAGCAAAGCCGTTAGAGGCATCGATGCTGGCAAGAATCGGCCGGATGTTCGGGAACCGTTGTGAAGTTATCGCGGGATTTGACAAGAGGTCAGAGGCTCTAGGGATTGATGACTGGGTCGCCAGGGTGCTTGATATCCTGGAGAGGCGGGCCCTGACAATCGACGATGTAGCCAGCGTGACAGGCATTGCACGAGACGAAGCAGCCGATAGGCTCAGGAGGCTGGAGTCACAGCAACTCCTGCAGACCGTCCGGCAAGGGGATATACTTTTTTACGTTCACGCAGAGAAATCAGACATTGGAACATAGACTTTGTATGTCAGACCAAGGCTTGGAGAAAATCTATTGACAAACCGAGCCCCTGAAACTATCCTTTGTCACGAAAAACGTTTCTGCGCTTTTCTCACTACTTACATCCTGAAAGGAGCATGGCATGAAGATAGAACGGGCAGTGGTCAGCGTATCAGATAAGTCAGGCCTGGGAGAGTTGGGCTCTTTTTTGAAAACCTACAACGTGGAGATCATGTCCACGGGAGGGACGAAAAAGTATCTTGATGGGCAGGGCGTAGCCACCATCGATATCAGCTCATACACGGGTTTCCCGGAGATCATGGACGGCAGGGTTAAGACGCTCCACCCCAAGGTGGCAGGCGGCATCCTCGGTATACGGGACAAAGCCGACCACGTCGATGCCATGAAGACCCATAATATCAAGCGTATCGACCTCATCGTCGTAAACCTATACCCCTTCAGGGAAGTCATCAGCAAAGGGTGTACCTTCGAAGAAGCGATTGAGAACATCGATATAGGCGGTCCAACCATGATACGGGCCGCAGCCAAGAATTTCAAGTACGTCACTGTAGTGATCGACCCGGCCGACTACTCGAGAGTCATGGACGAGATGAAGGCTCACAAGGGCGAAACTTCGGAGGAATTCCGTTTCTATCTGGCGAAGAAGGTCTACCAGACAACATCGGAGTATGACAAGGCCATCTATGCCTACCTGTCTCAGGCGTCGTTGTAAGGGAAGGTGTCCATGCGAACACTCGTCGTAGGGGGTGGCGGAAGGGAGCATGCCCTCGTCTGGAAGCTCTCACAATCGCCAAAGGTGGAAGCCCTCTTCTGCGCGCCCGGCAATGGCGGAATAGGCGATATTGCGACCTGCGTTGATCTGGAGGCCACGGATGTAGAAGGACTTCTCGACCTGGCAAGAAAGGAACGTATCGGGTTGGTCGTCGTGGGACCCGAGAGTGCCCTCTCGGCTGGCATTGTAGACGTTTTTGAGAGCAAGGGCATATCGATCTTCGGGCCGCGGGCTGCGGGGGCCCGCATGGAGACCAGCAAAATCTACAGCAAGGAACTGATGGAGCGGCAGGGTATCCCTACTGCGCCATTCAAAGTCTTCGAGGCTCTTGAGGAGGCGCAGCGCCACGTCCGGGCTCTGAAGCCTCCCTATGTTGTGAAGGCGGACGGACTCTGTGCCGGCAAAGGGGCGTATGTCGTCAAGGAGAGTAGTGAGGGCGAAAAGGCGGTCAAGGAGTTGCTGGCTGATTCGCTGTTCGGGGAGGCGGGCAGCCGCATCCTCGTAGAACAGTTCCTGAACGGCATTGAGGTTTCCTACCTTGCATTTACGGACGGACAGTCGATACTTCCGATGCTGCCCTCGCAGGACCACAAGGCGCTCCTGGATAATGACCTCGGGCCAAACACGGGAGGGATGGGTGCTTATACGCCGGTCCCCTTTCTGGACAAACCGATGGAAGAAGAGATCAACGCTGCAATCATGCAGAAGACGGTAACTGCGCTACGGAATGAGGGGGTCACGTACAAAGGGGTGCTATATGCTGGACTGATGATGGAGGGCAGAAAGCCCTTTGTCCTTGAGTTCAATGCCCGCTTTGGTGATCCGGAGACCCAGCCCATCCTTTTTAAGATGGAGAGCGATCTTCTGCCCATCCTGACGTCGTGTGCGGAAGGCAGGCTCGACAGGGCAGGGGGGATCGCCTGGAAGGGCGGGGTATCGGTATGCGTTGTGCTTGCCTCCGGTGGTTACCCGGAAAGGCCGGAAAAGGGTAAGGTCATCCGGGGGTTGGATGAAGTGAGGCGGGAGAAAGATGTTTTTGTCTTCCACGCAGGCACGAAGAAAGTCGGTAAAGAGTATTACACGTCAGGGGGCAGGGTGCTCGGTGTCACGGCAGTAGGTGAGACATACCGGGACGCGATACGCAAGGTTTATAGCGCAGTTTCCTGCATATCCTTTGAGGGCATGCAGTTTCGCAAGGATGTCGGGGCAAAGGCTTTGGCCCTCCAGTCCGGCGGCGGCAGTCCATAAAATCGAGTCCATAAAATCTATGAGGAGTTGAACATGGCTAAGTCATACAAGATTGGGGTTATTCCTGGTGATGGGACCGGCTCTGAGGTTATTGCCGAAGGAAAAAAAGTCCTGGACGCCGCTTCTAAAAAATTCGGCTTCGGGCTTCAATACACGTTCTACGATGTCGGGGGCGATCGCTATTTAAAGACGGGAGAATTACTGCCCGACAGTGTCCTGGCCGAGTTCAAAGCTCAAGATGCCCTGTACCTTGGCGCCATCGGCCACCCCGACGTCAAGCCCGGCATCCTGGAAAAGCAGATACTCCTGCGCACGCGGTTTGAACTTGAATTGTACATCAACCTACGACCGGTCAAACTTTACCCCGGTGTTGAGACCCCGCTGAAGAATAAGGGACCGAATGAGATCGACTTTGTTGTCGTACGTGAGAATACCGAAGGCTTATACACTGGGGCAGGCGGGGTCTTTAAGAAAGGGACCCCCGACGAAATAGCCATCCAGGAGTCGATCAACACACGGAAGGGCGTGGAGCGGTGCCTCAGATTTGCCTTTGAATATACCCGTAAGCGCAATAAGAGAAAAAAACTGACCTTGGTCGGCAAAACAAATGTACTGACGTATGCTTTCGATCTCTGGGAGCGCGCGTTTTACGAGGTCGGAAAGGAATATCCCGACATAACGACTGACTACACCCATGTGGATGCGGCTTGCATGTGGATGGTGAAGAATCCCGAATGGTTCGATGTGGCTGTCACAGACAATCTGTTCGGGGATATCATCACGGACCTTGGGGCAATGATTCAAGGTGGCATGGGGATTGCCTGCGGAGGCAACATCAACCCTCACGCTGTCTCTATGTTTGAGCCCATCGGAGGCTCTGCGCCAAAATATACGGGCAAAAACCAGATAAACCCACTCGCCGCCATCCTTGCAGGCGCCATGATGCTTCAGATCCTGGGCGAAGAGAAGGCCTCCAGCGCCATAGAAGACGCGGTCGCACGCGCCCTCAAAAGCGATATCAAGTCCGTCGAAGCCGGGAGGATGGGCATGGGCACAAGAGAGGTGGGAGACCTTATCGCAAAGTACATATAACTACTCAGGAAAAGGATGAAACAGGTAGAGGTAAGAACGTAACTGAAGGTTGAGAGGAAACCGAAGACCATACCGAAACTTCTCTGTCTTTCTCTCTACCTTAGCATCTGCTCTTACCTCTGCCTAAGCTCTTGTTTTTACCTGTTTGTCATCCTTTCAGCTTCCTGATAACTGTGTTTCTACTCATGCCGAGAAGCTTTGCGGCCTTCGATACGTTGTTGTTCGACAGCTTCATCGCAGCCCTGATAAATATCCTCTCTATCATAGCCTGAACGTCGCCGAGGACGTTGTCCTCCTCACTTATCTTTGTTGCAAGCAGCCTTTCGGCGAAACCCTCAAGCTGCGACTCAAA
>JADGQN010000208.1 GCA_017881765.1 Syntrophobacterales bacterium
AACTCGCCAAAGAGCTTCTCACGATA
The DNA here is from genome assembly GCA_017881765.1 of Syntrophobacterales bacterium. GTDB lineage: Bacteria > Desulfobacterota > Syntrophorhabdia > Syntrophorhabdales > WCHB1-27 > JADGQN01. The sequence goes on from JADGQN010000208.1 coordinate 27, forward strand.
CGGCCCGACATTCCCATCATCCTCTGCACCGGTCACAGCGAGGCCGTTTCACTGGAGACGGCAAAGGATGTGGGTATCAGACAATTCCTTATGAAGCCCGTTGCCAAGCGGGAGTTGGCGCAGGCCATTCGTCGTGTACTGGATACGAGCGCTGAGGGATGAAGAGTACGCAGGTAAGACAAATACTTGTCTTAATCCGCTTTCCGACAAGATGGTAGGCCTGCTGCACGGACAAGGAGAATGCGATGGCGCATAAGATACTCTGCGTAGACGACGACCCGGCTCTTGCCGAACTCTGCGGTGCTCTGTGCAAGAAAATGGGCTGCAATTTTGTGATCGAGACCAATCCCCACGAAGCGCTGAGGCTATTCACCGAAGACCCTGAGGGATTCGCCGCCGTCATAGTTGACCAGTTGATGCCCGAGATGAGGGGAGAAGAGCTCGCGAAGCATTTAGTGCGTGTGCGTCCTGATATCCCGATCATTCTCACCACGGGCGATCCCGAAAACGCACCGGCATCCCTCGACAAGATAGGCGTCAAAGGCGTGCTCATCAAACCCGTCACCCGGCAAGAGTTCACGGAAACAGTCGCCGCCGTGCTGAGCTGAACCACAACGGGAACTCCTCAACAGACGTCGGTAGGGTACCTCCCTAGAAAGCAAGCAGTCCTTCGACCTTGCAGGACTCTCCCTTGGCCCGCTGGCGACCCGAGTGGGTGGGGTTAACTCCAAGCGCTATCACTCATTTCATCCGTAATGCTGCCTTTTCCGAATCCGAGCTCATGCGCGAGTAGTAGGTGTACTGGGTGGGTCATGCCAGTCTGCATTCAAAAATAGAGCGAGGCGCTCAAGCCGTGACGAACGGAGGCGTACTTAAAGTACGTCGGAGTGAGGCAGGGCGCAACACCCACTGACACGGGTACCCGGAGTGTCCAAACACGGGTCTATGAATGAATGCAGATTGGCATCAGCCTTATACCGATTTGCATTCAAGATGGATACCGAGGCGAGCCGAGGCCTGGACTACGCAGGCGTACCTGGCGGTACGTCGAGTAAGAACAGGCTGAAGGGCAACGAAGGTAGGCGCTTGAAGGCGAATCGGTACTAGTCGTAGCCCAGTTCCGCCAGCCGTTCCTCGCTCATCCCGAGGAAGTGGGCTACCTCGTGGACTACGGTGATTTCGATCTCTTCTTCGATTTCTTCGTCGGTCTCGCATGCTGCCTCGAGAGGCTCCTGGAAAATAAAAATAGTATCAGGAAACAAAGGGGGTGACGTGACTGACCTTTCGATCAGAGGGACCCCTTCGAATATGCCAAAGAGCGTCTCACCAGGAGACAGATCCATCTCTCTGAGCATCTGTCTTGATGGACGTTTCCGCACCGAAATTATGATGTTATCCAGATGGCGCCGTATCTCGGCGGGTACGCGACGGAGCGCCTTTTTTACGATCCTGTCGAACTCTTCATCACTCAGCCTCACCCGCGCCTACCGCTTCAGCACCTCCGTTCTATGCTGGACATACGCGTCACGTATGGCTACGTAAGGGTCGATCGCCGCTCCCTTTAAGGCCTCGTAGTCTCCGAGATGGAATGATGTCGTGTTCACAGATTCGTGCACATAGAGCCCCATCGATACCGGATCGAAGAAGTTCGAGCTGAGGTAGGTAGCCGGTCTAAGCAGCCAGTCCCCTACAAACCCCACGGTATCGCGTGGGGAGGAGGGTCCGAGAACGGGCCACACGAGGTAAAAACCAAAACCAACACCGTATTTGCCCAGCGTCTGGCCAAAATCCGCATTACGCCCCTTTATGCCAAAGCACTCACCCGCACAATCCCTAAGCCCCCCCACGCCGATGGTCGAATTGATAACAAGGCGTACCAGCTCTTTTCCCGCATAGCCGGGCTTTCCCTGAAGCATGTTATTGACGATCCGGATAGGGGACTCGAGATTCTTGTAAAAATTACTGAACAAACCCCTGAAATCTTCCGGCACCGCAGCCTTGTAACCGCGTGTGACGGGCTTGAGCACCCAGAAATAGAGTTTGTCGTTGAAGTGATACATGGCCCTGTTCCACGGCTCGATAGGGTCTGCGATCTGCGCTCCTTTCCCGGTTGTGGCCTCTGCCTCCTCTGCCGTCACGTTTCCATATTCATCGGATGGCTTAGCCGGTGCAGGGCCGGCAGGGACTGGTGTGAGCCCCTGGGCTAGCAGCATCACGGGTCCTTGAGCCGGCAGCGCGGCCTCATCCAAAACAGCCTCTTGACCGTGCACAACGGAAAAGCTCAATGCAAAAAACCACAGGATGACCAGTGACAAAGAAACGTTTCTCACGACAGACCGCATTCCATCCTCCTCGCGCCTTGCTCTTCTGAGCTTCATTTAGCACCCGTCTTTTTTCGCAGGGTTTCGAGCAGCTTCTCCGGCGGGTTGTTCCCGAGAATCTCCCGGAACTGCGTCCGATAGTTATTGATCAGACTTACCCCCTCGATCACCACATCATACACTCTCCACTCATTATCTTTTTTGATGACCCTGTAATTGATGGGCACCTGAGCCCCCTTCGTAACGACGACGCTGTCAACCTCCACCGTGGTCTCTGAGAGGGGGACCTCTTTCGTAAAGTTTATCTGCTCATTGGAGTAGGCAAGGATCTTGTCCACGTATGCATCCTTAAGGATGCCCTCGAAAAGCTGCACGAATTCCTTGCGCTGTTCCGGGGTAAAATTGTTCCAGCTCAACCCCAGTGTCCTTTTCGAAAGCTCCACGAAGTCAAAGAGCTTCTCGGCAGCAGCCTGGATTTTTTGCTCTTTAACCTTTCTGCCGGCCTCTCCTTTGAGCTTAGGGTCGCGCAACACTTCAAGCACACTGTTGGCATTTGCCTTTACGGTGTCGAGTGGAACGCCGGCAAAGGCAAAGAGCGGAGCCATCAGCCAAATCAGGAGCATGGATCCGATTAGCGTTTTTTTCATCGATCTCCTCCCCGGTTATCCGGTCACTTATTCGGTTTTTCCGAAGCCTTCTCCGGAGCCTTTTCCTTACCGTCCGGAACCGAGCCGAATGCATACTTGCCTATCAGATCTTCGATGTCGGCGGGCACGGACGTCTGCGTAATCACACCGCCCGCCTTCAGCGGTTCCCCGGACCCTCCCGGATCCACCTTTATATATTTGTCGCCGATAAGCCCGGAGGTCTTAATTGTGGCCGACGCATCGTCATATACTTTCACTGCCTTATCGATCTTCATCACCACAACGCCCATCTGCCTCTTGTCGTCTATGCCAAGGCTCTCCACACTGCCTACCTGGATTCCATAGACCTCTATGGAGCTGCCGACTCTCAGCCCAGCGACAGAGGCGAACCGCGCATTGAGCGAATAGGTATCTTCTCCAAACAGGGAGATCTTGCCAAGCTTCACCGTCATGTAGCCTACACAGATGAGACCGATAAGAACAAAAACGCCGACAACCGTCTCCATGGAATACTTTTTCATCCCGCACTACCTCCGGTATCGCATCGGTGCGTTGCGACAATCTGCTGGTTCGCTCGAGCTTTCGCGATGATTAGATCGATATCGTCCGCGGGAGCGACTTCCGTGATCCCGGCATGGACGTAGACCTCGAAACATGCTTCAGCGCCTATCGTTGTTTGAGCACTGCTCTCGATGTTGGCCAGGCCCTCCTGCTCCAGTTGTTGAGCAAAATCAGCCACCAGCTGCTCCGCCTCAGAGGGGCTCGTGTGGGGGAATATTGTCAGTATCTGGTCCCTGCTGTGACGGGCAGAGAAGCCCCCGACTGACTGGAAGTGCCTGTTGGTATATTCGCCGAGTGACCTGAGAACCTCCAGCGCTGCCAGCGGTCCAAGGGCATCATTCAGCAGATCGAACTCCACGCTGAAGAGCGCTGCTGAAACAGCGGGCAGCACGCCGCTGCCCCCGAGCACCGTTCCGTAATGTACTCTGAATGCTTCCCTTGAGAGCAAGCCCGTCAGTTCGTCTTCGAAACCTTCCAGGCTGCGCAAGAATTCATCGATCATCGGATGCTTCAACCTGATTGCCTCTTCGTATGTCCCTTGAAAGCCGGCCTTTCCTTCCCACAGAATCACAATCCTGTCCGAGATGAAAAAGACATCGGGAATATCGTGGCTGATCATGATTGCGGTAAACCCGAATTTCCTCCTGTAATGGACGATCATGCTCAAAATCATATTCTTTCGGATCGGGTCCTGACCCGTCGTCGGCTCGTCGAAAAGCACGATGGTCGGGTCCGTCACCAGCGCGCGTGCCAAGGCAACGCGTTTCTGCATACCGCCTGAAAGCTCAGAAGGATACTTATCCAGGGAGTCACTCAATTCCAGGTCTTCCAATCTCTTCTTTACTCTTTTCTCAATCTCCTTTTTGCCAAGATTCGTGGTCTGCTTGAGAGGAAGGGCCACATTTTCGAAGACGGTCATCGAGTCAAGCAGCGCATTATTCTGGAACAAGTAAGCGACCCGGCTTCTGTACTCTTCCCGCTCGCGCCTTTTCATTCCACGAAGAGGCTTTCCCTGATAGAGAATCGTACCTTCGTCCGGAGTAAGCAGCCCGATGATGTGCTTGAGCAGCACGCTTTTGCCCGTGCCGCTCTTACCGATAATCGTCGTAATCTGATTCTCATAGATTTTGAGGTCAACCTTGTCGAGTACGGTCTTATCACCGAACTGCTTCGTGACATTTTTGAATTCTATTAACGGCGTATCCGTATCCATCACCAACCCTACATAAGAAACGAAGTTACCACGTAATCCGCAATGAGGATCATCACACACGAGATCACAACGGCGGAGATGGTCGCAAGTCCCACAGCCTTAGCTCCAAAACCCTGTGTCCGCATATGACAGAAATAGCCCTGGAAGCAACAGATGGTTGAAACGATTACCGCAAATACCAAGGCCTTGATAAATCCCCCCCTAATATCCACGATGTCCACGGAGGACTGCACCCGGTAAAAGTATGTGCCTGCGTTTGTCCCCAGCAGGAGCACACCGCTGATATAGCCTCCGAGAATGCCGATGAGGTCGAAAAATGCAGTGAGCAGGGGAAAGCTGATGATTGCGGCGGCAACCCGCGGACTGATGAGATAACGTACAGGATGGATGCGCATGGTATACAGGGCATCGACCTGCTCCGAGATGCGCAAGATTCCGATCTCCGCGGCCATGGCCGAGCCGGCCCGGGCAGTGATCATGATGGCGGTCAGGACCGGCCCCAATTCTCTGATAAGAGAGAGGGCTACGGCAGACCCGAGAGCCCCCGTGGAGCCAAACTTCACCAGGGTGTAGAAGAGCTGCAGGCCGAGCACCATGCCGGTGAAAAGCCCAACCAGCATCACGATCAGGGAGGACCTGGCGCCGATATAAAATACCTGGTTTACGATCGCCAGAAGCTGTTTTCGCCGGAAGATATTGACGAAGGCCAGGAGGAAGAATATGGTCATGGCGCCGAAATCGCCCAGCAGGCCGAGCGCTCCCCTCCCCACGCTAGCAAACAGCAGTATAAGAGAATTACGATTCTGTACCGACTCCGTATCGGCCAAGTGCTCTCCTGTGAAACAGGTCCGTAGACTTAACCTGTTACACCTTTTTTCCTAATCCTTCTTTCCTATCTTTCGACGATCCCTGCAATAATTTAACCACGGCGCGAGGAAGACGCAATAGGAAATCAGGTAAAGACAAGAACGAAGGTAAAGGTAAAGACTAAAAAAAGGTGGAGGTAAAGACTAAGACGAAGTTAAAGAGCAAAGCAAGGTAAGGGTAAAAAATAGACAAGGGTTGAGATAGACCAGGGACAAACCTGCCTCTTCTCTCAACCCTTGCTCCTGTTCTTTCCTCAACCTTTGGTTGTCTTTACCTTTACCCTGTTCTTTCCTCTACCTCAGCTTTTGCTCTTGCCTGTTTGCGATTACATCTCGTAAGCAGCCAGCTCAGAAGAGTAGCCTTCCTCAGCGTGCTCGATAGGCTTTCGGGTCTTCTTCTCTTCCGCCTCTTTCTCCCTCAAGGCGCGCCACACCTTCTCGTAGCTGAGCGGCAGGCTATGGACGCGCACACCGGCAGCATCCAGGATGGCATTTGCAAAGCAACCCATCGTGGGGATGGTAGCCCCCTCGCCAACCTCCTTTACACCCCACGGCCCCGCAGAGTCATAGCTCTCAACCAGCTCCGACGTAACCTTCGGCATGTCGAGGGCTGTGGGCAGCCTGTAATCCGACAGGTTCGGATTGACTATCTTGCCGTTCTTGTCGAACCGGACCTCTTCCCAGATGGCTTCGCCCATGCCCATAAAGAGCGCGCCGTGTACCTGGGCGTGCAGAAGGGCGGGATTGATTACCTGACCGCAGTCATGGACGTCCCAGACTTCTTTCACCTTTATCTCGCCCGTCTCCTTGTCAACCTCGACCTCGCTCACCTGCGTCGCGAAGCTGTAAGCCGGCGAAGTCCCAACCGCGGCCCCTTTGAAGCTGCCGCCAAGCTTAGGCGGTGTGTAGGCTCCCCGCCCAACGAGAGGTCCTTTGTCCACAAAAAACTTTCGGGCTGCTTTGCTAAACGGCATGTTGACCTCCGGCTTGCTCTTCACAAAGACGGTCGCGTCCTTGCAGTCGAGTTCCGCGGGATCTACCTCCATCATGGTACCGGCCATTTCCAGGACCAGCTCTTTTATCATTTCACCCGCTTCCTTGACTGCCGTACCCGACATGAGCGTCTGGCGGCTGGCATATGCCCCGAAATCATGGGGTGTGGTCTCAGTGTCGGCCGAGACAATTTTCATGTTCTCATATTTGATGCCCATCGCTTCCGCGGCCATCTGGCAGAGCACCGTATCCGATCCCTGTCCGATGTCCGTAGCCCCTGTATAGAGGGTGGCAGCGGAACCGTCCTCGTGCACTTTGATGATTGCCGCGGCATGCGGGAGGTCGGTTCGATAAATCGGGTAGCCCGCACCCGATACGAAGCTGCCGACAGCCATGCCGATGCCTTTACCCTCTGGAAGCTTGCCCTTCTTTTCATCCCAACCTGATAGCTTTCGCGCCTTCTCGATGCAGGCGGTCAGCTCGCAGGAATTGACCTTAAATGAGTTGGGCGTGACCGTATTCGGCTTCCTCGCGTTGAGGAGCCTTATCTCGGCCGAGTCGAGCCCCAGGTCATGAGCGATATTATCAAGGTGACATTCATACGCATATTTCGGCTGCGGGGCCCCGTGGCCGCGCTGTGCGCCGCACGCAGGCAGGTTCGTATAGATCCTGAGCATGTCAAACTTGTAGTTGTCGAAATCGTAGGTGAGCGTGAGTAGCGCTCCCGCATAGTATGCACTGGCAATACCGAGGCTGGTGTAAGCGCCGCCGTCCATGACGAAGTTTGCGTAAGACCCGAGAATCTTGCCGTTTCTGTCCACGCCGGTCGTCAGCTCCATGATCTGGCGGTGACGTCCCCTGTTGTGGGCAAACATTTCCGCCCGGTCGTAGAACATTTTTACAGGCCTGCCGGTGATGCGGGCGAGGACGGCTCCGCCGAATTCAAGGCCGGTGGGCTCCATCTTGCCGCCGAATCCCCCGCCGACGAAGGTCTTCAGGACCCGGACGTCCCCCATCGGAAGCTCGAATTCCCGGGCGAGGTAGTACTGGAAGTAGTGCGGGGACTGGGTGCTCGCGTATACGGTCAGCTTCCCGCCGTCCCACATGGAGATGGCGGCATGGGGCTCTATGGGGCTCTGATACGTGCGCTGCCCCACGTAAGAGTCTGTCCTCACGTGAAAGGCGCGGGAGAAGGCCTCTTCAACGTTTCCGAACTCCTGGTGGATCTCTGCATTGATGTTCCTCGGGTATTCTTCATGGACAAGCGGAGCATCCTCGGCTAGTGCCTCTATAGGATCGAAGACGGCCGGCAGCACCTCGTATTCAACCTTGATCAGCCTTAACGCCTTGTAAACGGTTTCCTCATCGATTGCCGCGACGGCCGCGACCTTATCGCCGACGAAGCGCACCTTGTCGATGCAGAAAATATTCTCATCCCATCGGGCCGGGCTTATACCGTATTTCTTACTCGGAACATCTTTATGGGTGATGATCGCCTTCACGCCCGGAAGCCG
>JADGQN010000022.1 GCA_017881765.1 Syntrophobacterales bacterium
AACCATGCCCTCATGCTCGATCTGCCTAAAGAAACGAGCCTCAGGGCGCAGTTCCAGGAGCTTGTCGGACGTTGGGATCGATACCCCATCCCGCCTCAGAGGGTGAACGATGCGCCCTTCAAGGAAGTAATTATCGACAAGAAGCTAAGCCTCTACAAGGAACTCCCCCTGTTCCGGGTGAACCCCATGGATGGCGGCTTTTACCTCTCAAAGGCATGCGTGATTTCGCGCGACCCGGAAACGGGAGAGGATCAGAACCTGGGCATGTACAGGATGCAGGTGAAGGACCATGACCGGATCGGAATCCAGGCCGCGGCCCAGCACGATATCGCCATCCACCTGCGCAAGGCCGAAGAGCTCGACATACCGCTGCGGGTTGCAATCGCCGTCTCCAACGAGCCGGTTACAAGCATGGTCGCCTCGACCCCTCTTCATTACCATCAGGATGAATATTCAATGATAGGCGCTATCAGGGGCGAACCCGCCGAGGTAATAGCGTCTGAGCGGGGGAACCTCGATCTGCCGGCCGGTGCGGAGGTTGTTATCGAAGGGGAGATAATCCCGCGCAAACGCTTCGTGGAAGGGCCCTTTGCCGAGTATACGGGCTATTACTCTTCCAGCATGATACAGGCCGAGGTCAAGGTGGACCTCATCTCGCGTAGGCGTGACCCTATCATCTTCGAGAACCTTTACAGCGGTCTGCCATGGACGGAGATAGATTATATGATGGCCATGAGCACGAGCGTGGCCCCTTTCAAGCAAATGAAGCCGGAGTTCCCGGAGATCCAGGCTATCAATGCGATGTACAGCCACGGATACGTGACGATCATTTCATCGAAGATGCGCTTTGGCGGCTTTGCCAAAACCCTCGCCCTGCGCCTTCTCACTACCCCTCATGGGATCAACTACCCGAAGTTCATCATCGTGGTGGATGACGATATCGATCCGTTCGACCTTCAGCAGGTGATGTGGGCAATCTCGGTCCGGTTTCGGCCGGAGCGGGACCTGGTGCTCATTCCCAACGCGCCGGGCTCAACCGTGGACCCGGCCCACTTGGTGAGAGGCATAACGACAAAAACGATCATCGATGCGACCAAGCCTGTTTTTCCGGACATTCCGCTCGCTGACGGCTCAATCGTAGACGTACCCCCGGAGACAGCATTCTGGACCGAGGAGATCCTGAAAAGGAGGAAGTGATCCGCATGATCTGTCCGAGATGCGAGTACGCAGAAGCTTACACGGTATTTGAAGCGGACGACAAAGCCTGGGAGATCTTTCGCTGTCCCCGCTGCAACTTCAACTGGCGGAGCACGGAGGGACAAGAACTCACGGAACCCGACCTTTACAATCCGAGATTCAAGCTCAGCGAAAAAAAGATTCAAGACATGGCCCCTAAGCCCCCAGTCCCGCCCCTGCGGAAAACCGGGACGACGGACGTGCGGGAAAAAAAATCCCCTTCGCGTACGTGAAGACCGGCGAGCTTTTCTCCAGCCTTCTCCTGATACTCTTCGGCGCCCTATTCTGCCGCTCCTCCTTGCACATAGGGATAGGCAGCATCGGTGCGCCCGGCCCCGGTTTGATCCCGTTTGGCACGGGGGCCTTGCTCATTCTTTTTTCCTTGGGCACGATCGTGGAGGTGATCGTCACAAAACGCGCGGAGGCCGGCAACAGTGCCGTTCTCTTCAGCGGCAGGCGATGGGGGGTGATCCTCGCGGTCCTGGCTTCTCTTTTTGCCTATGCGCTGGTTCTGAATTTTCTCGGCTTCCTCCTGGCTACGTTCCTGGTTCTGATAATCCTTTTCAAGATCCCGGAGCGGCAAAGCTGGAAGGGGGCCGTCGGAATGGCGGCTCTCACCACGGCATGTACCTACGCGCTCTTTGCCTACGCGCTTCAATCCAGTCTGCCTTCGGGCATCTTCGAGTTCTTGGGGTTATAGCGTGGAGATCTTCAGCGGCATACTGCAGGGTTTCACGACGAGCTTAAGTATCACCAACCTCGTTTACTGCTTCATCGGAGTCTTCATCGGCACGCTTATAGGCGTCCTGCCGGGGATTGGTCCTGTAGGGACCATCTCCCTCTTGCTCCCCGCTACGTTCCGCGTCGAGCCGGTCTCTGCCATAATCATGATGGCGGGTATCTATTACGGCGCCATGTACGGAGGCTCCACCACGTCTATACTGGTCAATATTCCCGGCGAAGCCGCCTCCGTCGTCACCTGTCTCGACGGGTACCAGATGGCGCGCAAAGGCAGGGCCGGCGCGGCCCTCGGGATATCGGCCTTCGGCTCATTCATCGCCGGGACGGTCGGGGTCGTCGCTCTGATGTTCCTTGCCTACCCATTGGCAAAGCTCGCCTTGAACTTCGGTCCTCCGGAATATTTCGCATTGATGTGTCTCGGCCTGGCCATACTGACGTATCTCGCTCGCGGCTCCATGCTCAAGGCTCTGAGCATGGCTCTCGTGGGCCTGCTCCTCAGTTTTATCGGCATTGACGGTATCACGGGGCTTCCGCGCTTTACGATGGGCATGGTCCACCTGATGGATGGCGTCGGACTCGTTCCCATAGCCATGGGACTTTTCGGCATCTCAGAGGTGCTCCTTAACCTGGAAGAGGTCGTCCGGCGGGACGTCTTTGCGACCGAGATTAAAGGGCTTCTCCCCAACCGGGAGGAGTGGCGGCGCTCGAAGTGGCCGATTGTGCGGGGCACCATCATCGGCTTCTTTCTTGGGATACTGCCTGGCGGAGGGGCGGTCATCTCCTCTTTCATCTCCTATGGGGTGGAGAAAAAGCTTTCAAAAACCCCTGAGAAATTCGGCACGGGCATGATAGAAGGGGTTGCAGGGCCAGAGTCAGCCAACAACGCGGCGGTCGGCGGCGCTTTTATTCCGCTCTTTACCTTGGGGATTCCCGCGAACGTCACCATGGCCGTTCTGCTCGGGGCACTGATGATACACGGTTTGACTCCGGGCCCTATGCTTCTGAAAGAGCATCCTGAGGTGTTCTGGGGCACGGTGACCAGCATGTACATGGGTAATGTGATGCTGCTCGCCCTCAATCTGCCGCTCATAGGCCTCTGGGTCAAGGTTCTCAAGATCCCTTACGGCATCCTGTTTCCGCTGATCATCCTCTTTTGCCTGATCGGGGCTTACAGCATCAACAACACGGCTTTCGACATAGGAGTGATGGTCATCTTCGGCCTCATAGGCTATCTCATGAAAAAGTTTGACTACGAGGGGGCTCCGCTCTTGCTCGCTTTTGTGCTGGGGCCGATGATGGAACAGGCCCTACGCCAGTCGCTCCTTCTTTCCCACGGCAGTTTTGCGATCTTCTTTACCCGGCCGATATCCGCGGTTGCGATGGGTCTCGCCGTAGCACTCATTCTTTCCTATTTCCTGCCATTTCTCAGAAGGAAGCGGCCAAACCTCGAGGAAGACAGCGTATGAATTAGGCAATTATTGATTATTAGTTATTGATTATTAGTTTAGGGCTGTATGATAATCAAACAAAGGGGGAAGTTATGAACGCAAAACCTGCAATTTCAGTGGTCGTTGCTTTGATCGCACTTATGCTTGCACTCACGGCGCCGTGCTGGTCGGCGGACGCTAAGTATCCCACCAAGCCGATCCATATGTGGGTGGGGTTTGCGGCGGGCGGATCCACGGACATTTGCGCCAGGTCGGTTTCCGCGATTGCGGAAAAGAGCCTCGGTCAGCCGATCGTCGTTGAGAACAAGCCGGGCGGAGGCGGCGCTTTGCTTCTTGGCCTTCTGGCTTCGGCCACGCCTGACGGCTACACGCTGGCCACAACGTCGGACACGCCGTATACACGCGCTCCTCACCTGATCAACGTCAAGTACAACTCCATGGAGGACTTTACGCCGATCGTCCGGTTGGGACTCCAGAGGCAGGGCATCGTTGTCCGGGCGGACAGCCCTTTCAAGAAATGGCAGGACCTGATCGACTTCGCTCGCAAGAACCCCGGCCAGCTCACCTATGGGACACCGGGTCCCGGCACAACCCCACATCTGGCTATGGAGAAGATCGCCATCCAGGAGAAGGTCAGGTTCCAGCACATTCCCTTCCAGGGGGATACACCTGCCATGACCGCCTTACTGGGCGGCCACGTGATGGCAGCCTCAACGGGCGCTCTTGGCTGGATGCAGCACGTGAAGGCCGGATCGCTCAGGCTGCTCCTTATCATTGAGTCTGAAGGTATGGAAGGGATGCCCGATGTCCCGACCTTCAAGAAGGTGGGTTACGGTTTCGAGACTCCCACCGCCCAGATGATCTCGGCACCGAAGCGGGCGCCAAAGCCGATTATTGATAAGCTCATCGCCGTCTTCTCCGAAGCGATGATGACCCCTCAGTTCCAGAAGGTCGCCCGGGACCAGGAGTTGCTCTCTGTCAAGCCCTTGGCCGGCGCAGATTTTCAGAAGTGGTTGCAGTCACAGTACAACATGTACGGCACATTCATTAAAGAGGTGGGGCTCCAGAAAGAGGCAAAGTAAGAAGAACTAAAGCGAAGGTAGAGGAAAATACAAGAACAAAGGTTGAGAATAAACTCTTTACCTTCGTTTTAGTTTTTACCTCAACCTGTTTTTGTCTTTACCTGTCCCTACCTTCACCTGTTCTTACTTTGGGTTTCAACAGTCCGGCCAGCAGCGCACCTCCGAGGGAGACCGCAATACCAATCCAGAATATGAGCTTATAGTTGCCCATGCGGTCGAATATGTATCCCGCCAGGTAAGCGCCCACTGTGGCTGAGCTTGATTCCGCAATGCCGAGAACCCCCATAATCAGGCCAAGAGATACAAGGCCGAATGCTTCCGATGCCACCGAGAACCTCAGGACGGCCTGATTGCCCCAGGCGAGGCCGAAGAGGAGTGCGAAGCTGTAAAGCATCCATAGGTTTTTGGCCCACAGGACAAGCAGCAAGGCTGCGGTCGTCATGAAGAAGCTGGCTATGAAGGTAGTCCGGTTCCCCACCAGGTCAATCAGGCGGCCCATGCCTAGCCGGCCGAAAGAACTGGCTCCCCAGATGATCGCCAGTACGGTGGCCCCGTCCATCAATGAAAAACCCAGGTCCTGGACATGGGCCGGCGTGTGGGATGCATACGTCGATCTGCAAAACCCGAAAACCGCGTAGCAGCCGGCGATGATCCAGAACTGACCCGATGCAAATGCTGTTCGAAACGATGACCCTGAACTGCCTGGACTCGCCCCCGAACCTTCCGGTGTGAGAGGCGCCGTCGGGGGTGAGTCGTCAGGATGCTGTCCTACAACACCCGGGTCGCGCACGAGCAGGAGCCCTGCACCGACAATCCCCACCAAATTAATGATACCGTAAACCACATATCCATAGCGCCAGCCGAATGCCAGAATCAGGTATCCTGCAAGCGGGGGGAAGAGAAGGCCTCCGAACCCACCGCCCGCCTGCACAATCCCCATCATTGTTCCCCGCTTCTTCACGTACCAGCGGGAAATCGTAACCATCACCGGGACGGTGAGGGTACTCATCCCGATACCGCCGACGAGTGCATAGATGACCTGGAACTGCCACAGGGCAGTCACGCGAGAGAGCAGCAGGTAACAGATACCCAGACCCGAGCCCAGGACAGCTATCACAAACCGAGGCCCCAGCTTGTCGGTTAACCAGCCCATCACAACGGCAAAGCCGGCCTGCACCAGGAATGAGAGGGAGTAGGCAAGTGAGGCATCGGCCCTTGACCAGCCGAACTCAGCAAGGAGAGGCTTCAGGAACACGCTGAATGATGGCGTAAAGGCGCCCCACCCGACGAACCATATGATGAAGCCCGCGGCGGTTACGATGTGACCGTAAAAGAACTTGGATTTGCCCGGAGCGACCATGGAGCAAGCCTACCATTCCTGAATCGCCAGAAGCAAGGCCGGATGAATAGAACATTCCGGCCAATCCCAACATTCAATTTGACTTGAGTTCAGCCTCCCGGCGACTCGTACTTGACTTTAATCGCAGTGCTGATAGCCTATAGTCAGCAATGACGGCTCACAGCATACGTGAATTTGGAGGGCATGATGAACGTGGCATACAAAGATCTCAGGGAGTGGCTGGCACACGTTGAAGAAACGGGCGAATTGAGGAGAGCGAAGGGGATTGGTCTTGAGGAGGATGTGGGGCGGATCGCCGAACTTTCCGCATCGATTGATCAGGGTCCCGCACTCCTTATGCACGAATTCTCAGGTTACCAGAAAGGGCATGGCCTGCTTCTCAATCCTTTCGGCACCACCCGCATGATCGCGTTCACCTTCGGCTTTCCACCCGAGACAGATCGCCTCAACCTGCTCCGGCATTTCAACAACCGTATAGAAAAGATAGATCTGCTGCCTCCGAGGTTCGTTGACAGCGGCCCGATCCTTGAAAACGTTGCGACCGGGGATGAGGTCGATCTTTCGAAATTTCCTGTTCCAAAATGGCATAAGGACGATGGTGGCCCTTACATCGGCACGGGATGTCTCGTCATAACACGCGATCCGGACTCAGGGTGTGTCAATGCTGCCCCGTACCGCAGCCAGCTTCACGACAAGAAAACTGTAGGATTCTACTCCTTGCCGGGACACCACGGCAGGGCCCACAGAGACAAATACTTTGACCGTGGAGAGCCTTGCCCCGTTGCGATGATTTTCGGGAGCGACCCTCTTCTCTTTACCGGCGGCATGGCCGAGCTGCCGTACGGCGTTTGCGAATTCGACTGGGTCGGTGGGTGGCGTGGCGAACCTGTGGAGGTGATCAAGGGCCAAGTGACAGGCCTGCCTATCCCGGCTGCGGCCGAGATTGCTATAGAAGGTTTTTCCTACCCGGGCAAGACGAGATACGAGGGTCCCTTTGGCGAGTTCACCGGCTACTACGCCTCCGGTGCCCATGACGAACCCTTTGTTGAAGTCGAAGCGGTCTATCATCGGAATGACCCCATCCTGCTCGGCATACCGCCCATGAAGCCCCCATACGATGCGGACAAGGGCAGGCAGTATTTGCAATCGGCGATTCTCATGCAGCAGCTGACAAAGCAAGGCATACGCGGCATCACCAGCGCCTGGTGCTTCGGGTTGGGCGGCTGTCGCCTCCTGGTCGTCGTTGGGATAGACCAGCAGTCTTTCGGCCACTCGCGCCAGGTCGGCCATGCAGCCTACACGAGCACGGTCGCGAATATGGGGGGAAAGGTAGTCATTGTCGTGGACGACGACATCGATGTGACTGATCTGAACGATGTCATGTGGGCAGTGCTGACACGGAGCGATCCGGCCACCTCCATTGATATCGTGCCCCGGGCGGCCACATGGGCGCTCGACCCGCGCCTGTCACCTGAAGACAGAACCGCCCGCCGCTTTTTCAACTCGCGGGCAATTATCGATGCCACAAAACCTTACGAATGGAGGGATCAATTCCCCAAGCCCGTGAGAACGGACATCGCGTACCGCCGTGAGACCGAGCGGCTCTTCGGTCACTTATTCCGGCTGGACAGTCGCCCGGGCAAGTAATGCCGATTTGCCTTCAAGTGTATACCTTCGTTGTCGCTGCGTCGCTCTCCTCGACGTACTGCTGAGTACGTCTGCGTCCTTACAGGATGCTGCGCTATCGGCTCCTCGCTGCCGTCTCGGTCTCCGCTTGAATACGAATCGGCATAAGACAAGTCGAGAGAGAGTCGGTCATATTGGTGGGGTCATATCTTGACTATTATGTCTTGGTTGGGCTGTCTTCCTTATCCCGCGCATGCCGCATAGCGTACCTGACGGCACCATACGTGGCCACACAATAGGGGACGCAGTAGGTAACCGCGAGCTTGACCCAGTCCACGGCACGCATGTCGGAGCGCAGGAAAATGCGGTCACCATAGTTGATCAGTGCCAGGACTGATCCGACAAACAAGGCAACCTTTGCCGACGTGGCTACGGTGCCCCTTTCAGTTGCTATCGCAAGAAATCTCTTCATTCGTCTCCCGCGCAGTTCCCAGAGTCGGCGACACTTTTCGTGTCTGCCTTGAATGACTCGGCAGGTAAATTATCTTCCTGGGCTCCTTATCAAGCCATGGCCCTTCGGTTTTCCAGAGCGTCAGCATAAGCGCTTTGATTGGCATATCTTAACGCTACGGGTCAGTTGTGAGCAAGAGAAAAACCGTAAGCAGAAATTGTGTGTGCAGTGAAACGGAAGGGCGCAGCGCGACAGCCCTCGCGGTGTGCTATAATCAGCTCGGCAGCGCTGCGCTTTCAACCCATTCCGGAGGAGGAGCGATGAGGATCACAGCAAACGGGGTATCGATGAATTATGAGATCGCCGGTGATGGGGATTGGCTCGTCCTCATCCATGGGGCCGGTGACAACCTCCAAGCCTGGTATAATCAGGTGCCTGCCTTTTCCAAACAGTACAAGGTGCTTACCTACGACACACGCGGCCACGGCCAGACGGACGTGACCGAGGGCGAGTACACGACCGGTACGTGGGCCGATGATCTGCATGCCCTTCTCATTGCGCTGGGCGTGAGACGCGCCTCTGTCTTAGGCTACTCTCTCGGAGGCATGATTGCAGTGACGCTGGCTGCTGAGCACCCGGAGATGGTCGATGCCCTCGTCCTGGCAGGGGTCGCAGGTGCGGCTCTCGGGCTGGGCGATCGCCAGACGTGGGAGCAGCTGCGCAAAACACAGATCGAACTCCTGGAGAGGGAGGGAATGGCTGGCATCTTCAAGGAGAGGACCGACGCGGTGACTTCCACGATGTTCTCGCCGGGCTTTGTGGAGAAGAACCCGACCGTGATCGACAAGTACAGGCAGGTCTTTCCGGCGACCAGGGCCGAGGGATACAGGAAAGTACTTGAATCCATGGGCCGTAGGGGCTGCCCCGTTGATTATCCCAAAATCACTTGCCCTGCGTTGATTATCGTGGGCGCATACGATCTCTGGTCCGGGCCTGAGGCGGGCAAAGTCTTGCAGCAGCGCATACCGGGATCGGAACTGGTCATCCTTCCGACCGGCCACGCGTGCCAGATCGAACGGTCCGGGGAGTTCAATGAGACTGTACTTTCCTTCCTACATAAGGCAAGAAAGAGCGCGCCATTATAGCCGCAAAATGTAGTCAGGCTGTCTCTCCTGGCTTTGCTCCAATGTTATGGGCACAATAGAATGCATATGTATGTCAATTACATCATTCTTTATCGCTTAATGTAATACACGTCAGGCGTGTATGGTTCCATGGCCGGGCCGGCTTTCAAGAACAATCAGGTCAGGCTTTCCGTACTCGTTAAAACTCTATTTTCAGAACGAGTAGAATGACAGATGTCGCTATTCCCACCGGAAACAGAAAGAAGAGACTTACTGCGGCCTTTGTGGTATAATAGGTATGTCGCATTGGCGGTTATCTTCATCAACGTACCTTAACTGCTTCTCCATACCATCCGGAGAGTTCATCACAGACGAGGGGCCGCTGCCAGCCACCCCTTACATCCTTTACAGGATGTTTCGGTATCGCTAGCGCTATCCTTACAGGATGCTGCGCTATCGCCAGAAGGGGGTACCAGTATGGTTTTAGGACAGCGACTTCGTGTTTTGGTTGTGGAGGACGGTGACGACGCATTCAACGCGACCACCGCCATGCTCGAACGCCTGGGTCACACCGTAAAGGGTGAGAAGCAAAGCCTTGAGGCGTTGAGAGCCTTTTCAGAAGAGCCTGATCGATTCGACCTTGCAATCCTTGACAATGTAATGGACGGTTTGACGGGGCTGGAGCTTGCCAAGCGATTCACGCGCATCCGCCCCGGTTTTCCGGTCGTACTCTACACGGGATACCTTGACAAGCCTTCGGCTGAGGAGATGGAGGCTGCCGGTATCGGTCGCAGGGCTATCTTTAAACCGTTGAAGTCAGAGGAACTGGAAGACGTAATAAAGGAGGCGCTGAGCTGAACAGCGAGAGGCTGTAAAGCAAAAAAATAAACGAAGAAAGGAAATGCCCCCGAAAGAGGGCAAAAACTAACATGGCAAGAGAAGCGATAGACAGGCAAAGCCTGTTAGCACTTATTACTGAGACAGCATCGAAGTTCCCTCCGCAAAAGAATAGCGATAATGCACGCCCTTTCAGGTTGATAAGCGTGGACTATCTGGAGGGGAAAATAACGCATCCGCAGTTTAACCTCCTTTATGCGAAGGGAAAGACAGTAGAACAGATAACAGACGGGATAGTCAACGCACTCAACAACAGACAGTCCCGCGTGCCTCTGACCCTGGAACGCATGGCCGAGACGGTCCCGGAGAAATGGCGAGTGCGGCAAGGTAAGACCCTGAGATCATTCTAGCTGCGTGCGCCCGGTATGCTTACCTCGGCTGTGTGTTCCTTGCGGTCGTCAACAAGCGGAATAGTTTTGTCGGGTTGCTCGACGCCATCAACGATCACACTCATCTCGCCATTCCCAGCGCGCGTTTGCAGGACGCCGATGTGGTAGACGGTCTCACGATATCGGTAGTGCACCTTGAACGTCTCCCAATCCGCCGGCAGGCACGGCGCGATACGCAGTTTATCCTTCTCAAGCCTCAGCCCCAGAAGTGACTCCAGAATAAGCCGGTACATCCATCCGGCCGAGCCTGTGTACCACGTCCATCCACCGCGGCCCGTGTGCGGTGCGAGCGCATATACGTCGGCTGCGACGACGTAGGGCTCCACTTTGTAGGCCGCAATCTCCTCGCCAGATCGTCCATGGTTCAACGGATTTATCATTGCCAACAGTTCCCACGCGCGCCGGCTATCACCCAATTTGGCGAACGCCATCGCCGCCCAGATTGCCCCATGGGTATACTGCCCGCCATTCTCTCTGACACCCGGGACGTACCCTTTTATATAGCCGGGATTCAAACTCGACCTGTCGAACGGGGGAGCCAGGAGGCGGATCAGCGCGTGGTCCCGGTCAATGAGACGCTTATCAACCGCTTCCATTGCCAGGCGCGCGCGCTCGGCGTCGCCCGCACCGGATAATACAGACCAGCTTTGCGCAATCGAATCAATCTGACATTCGGGATTACTCGCCGAACCGAGCGGCGAGCCATCGTCGAAGTAGGCGCGTCGATACCACTGCCCATCCCAGCCATGTTGCTCGATATTCCGGCGCAGTTCCGCCGCCGCGTTATGGCAGCGCTCGACGAAGGGCAGGTCTTGGTGCACATGGGCAACCTCAGCGAACAGCATGAGCACTTCATAAAGGAAGAAGCCCAACCAGACACTTTCACCTTTGCCCTGTTCGCCGACAAGATTCATGCCGTCGTTCCAGTCACCGGAGCCGATGAGCGGCAGCCCGTGCTCGCCGGTCGTGAGGCCCCTCAGAATGGCTCGCACACAGTGTTCATACAAAGTGGCCGTTTCTTCAGACCGGCTGGGTAGATCGTAGTAGGAGTCCTCATCCGCGTTTACCGGGCGGCCCTTGAGGAACCGGATCTGTTCCTCCAGCACCCCGGTATCCCCTGTGATCAAAACATAACGGCACGTCGCCAAGGGCAGCCAGAGGTAATCATCCGAACAGTGTGTGCGCACGCCGCGGCCCGAAGGAGGATGCCACCAATGTTGAACATCTCCCTCCTGGAACTGACGGCCCGCGCAGCGGAGCAAGTGCTCGCGCACGAGGCGTGGCTCGGTATGAATAAGCGCCATCACGTCCTGCAACTGGTCGCGAAAACCGAAGGCGCCCCCCGGCTGGTAGTATCCGCTCCGCGCCCAAACACGGCACGCCAGCGTCTGGTACAGGAGCCACCCGTTGGTCAGCACGTTGAGGGACTGGTCGGGCGTTTCCACATTTACTGCGCCGAGAGTGTGACTCCAGTAATGCCAGACCGCTTCGAGCTCATCACGCGCGGAAGCGGATCCGCGGAAGCGATGCGCCAGGTTCCCGGCGTCAACGGAGTCTCTCCCTACGCCGAGCGTAAATATCAGCTCACGCTCTTGCCCGTCGCCAAGCTCGAAAGAAACCTGGATCGCGGCACACGGATCCAAACCGGCGCCCACTTTGCCGGAAAGCTGCGACCGGGTCATAGCAGCCGGACTCCCAAGCGTGCCGTTACGCCCAACGAACTCAGTCCGGTCGCCGCTTACGGTTTGAGCCTCATCGTCCACGTGGAAAAACGCTACTCGGTCGGCGAACTCCGTGCTGTATGGGTTTCGCGCGAAGAGCGCCCCGCTACCAGGGTCAACTTCAGTGACCACATGCATGGTCGATTTCGGCGGTAGATCTCCCAACACCCATTCCACGTATCCCGTGGCCGAGAGCCGGCGGTATCGGCCGCACTCGTTTCGCACTTTCAACACCATGAACTTGATCGGCTGATCCAGGGCCACATAAACCCACAGCTCTGAGCGGATGCCGCCTTCTGTATGCTCGAAGACGCTGTAGCCGAATCCGTGCCTGCTGACGTAGGGCTGCGCGCCCCGGCTCGGCAGCGGCGTGGGGGACCAGAAATGGCCGCTCTCTTCATCACGCAGGTAAAGGGCCTCACCGCTCGGATCGCTTACGGGGTCGTTGTGCCAGGGAGTGAGACGGAACTCGTGGGCATTCTCGCTCCAGGTGCAGCCCAGGCCGCTCTCGGAGACGACAGTTCCGAAGTGCGGGTTCGCAAGCACGTTCACCCACGGCGCCGGCGTCGCTTGGCCGTGCGCGGTCGCAACCACGTACTCGCGCCCATCCGGGGTGAATCCTCCCAGGCCATTGAAGAAGATCAGATCATGGCTCGACAGCCCCGCGCTCGCCATTGGTTCGGCGCGGCGTGTGCCGGTCGGCGTGAAACGCGGAACGCGCGCTTCCGCCAGGCGGCGGCGGTGGATCTGGTCCCACAGCGTCCCCCGGCTGTCGGTGAGGATGGCGCGAGCGACCGCTTGCAGCAGAATGCGGTCCTCATTCGATATTTGCTCCGCAGCTCGTACAAAGATGCCGCCGGGTCGATCAGTCACGTTGGCTTCAAGGCCCGCGGCAATCAGCCCCATGATTTGTTCGTGGAGTAGTTGCCGGTAACCGGCACGATCTTCGTTCCAGATCACCAGGTCCACCGCCAGTCCTTTCAAGCGCCAGTACGCATGGGCCTGGACGACTTGGCGTACCAGATCGATATTGGCCGGGTCTCCAATCTGCAGCAGCACGATCGGCAAATCGCCGGAAATAGAGTAGCCCCATAGGCCGGACTGTCCACGGCGGTTCTTCCCGAGAACACTCACGTCGGCGCGCAGCGAGGAATTGGCGTAGATCACGGGGGCGGCCAGGTGTGCATAGAGTTGTGCATCGGCCTCCGTGGCATTGAGCTGCCGCAGCACCACCTGGGCGTGCGTCCACGCCAGATCGAAGGCGCGATCCGCGAGACGCCGATCCTGGTATTTCTCGGCAAGGCTTACGACAGCGTCACGGGTTTCGGCGACGCCTGAGACAATATCGATCGTCGCCGACTCTCCAGGATCGAGCATAATTCGATGACGGATCGCCACAATCGGATCGAGCACGGAGCCCTGGCTGCCTGAGAGCGCCGCAGACCCTCTCATTGCTTGCGGATCGGCGACCGTGTTTCCGCGACCGATGAATTGCATTCGGTCGGTCTCGTAGGAAACTTCTCCGATGTCTACCCCGTGCACGGCCATCAGGTGAAACATCCAGGGCACCGATTCATCGAGGGAGCGGGGCCGGCGGGTGCAAAGGATCGCCTTGCGTTGGGGGAGGATCTCCGTCTGAACAAAGAGGTTGCTGAACGCCGGATGCAACGCGTCCGCGGCAGGCGATGCGAGAACTACTTCCGCGTAACTTGTGACGTCGATCGTCCTGCGCGTCCGGGAGCGGTTGGTGATGGTGGTCCGGCGGAGTTCAATATCGTCCTCCGGAGAGACGGCGATCACCGTATGCGTCTCGAAGTCGTGGTCGCGGCACCGGAACTCCGCTCGTGCCTCCGAGAAAATCGCTTCGTACTTCTCCGATTGTTTGAGTGCCGGCTGATATGCGGTCGACCAGAACTCCCCGCTGGTCACGTCGCGGAGGTAACAGAACGTGCCCCAGTTGTCGCGGGTAGTGTCTTCGCGCCAGCGCGTGACTGCGATGTTCTTCCAGCGGCTGTAACCGGCCCCCGCGTTTGTGACCATCACGTGGTATCTGCCGTTCGACAACAACTGCACTTCCGGAATCGGCGTGTCCGGGCCGCTGAAAACGCGCACCCGCGTCTCCACGCCGATGGGAGTCGTGCGCAAATCGGAGAGCTCGGTGGCGTGCCAATAGAACGCCGTGGCCTTTGGAATCCGCTCCTGTAGCAGGAGCGCGGTCGCCTGGAACCGTGGATCCGACTCGAATCGTTTTTGCATCGGACGATCCAGGAGTACATAGGCCAGAGAGAGGAGGCTCATGCCCACGTGATGCGCCATGAAGGAGCGAACCACCGCATTCGATTTTCCAACCGGCAGACGCGAAGGAGTGTAGTCGATTGCTTCATAGAGGCCATAGTTCCCTTCAAATCCTGAAGCGGCGAGTCGCTGCAGATTCAGACACGCCTCTTCGGGCGCCACCATCAGCGCCAGAGCCGAGGCATACGGCGCAATGACCAGATCCTCGGCGAGTCCGCGCTTGAGCCCCAGGCCGGGCACGCCAAATGCGCGGTACTGGTAGTTGAGACGAACATCGACCATGTTGTAGCACGATTCAGAAATGCCCCATGGCACGCCGCGCCGCCTCCCATACTCGATCTGCTGCTCCACGGCCGCCTTGTATGTCTGGTCGAGCAGCGTGTTTTCGTACGTGGGCATCACCAGGAGCGGCATGAGGTACTCGAACATCGAACCGCTCCACGAAAGAAGAATCGGCTCTCCACCGGCGGTAGTGAGCAGGCGCCCTAGCGCAAACCAGCTCTCCTGCGGCAGTTGTCCCTGCGCGATCCCAACGAAGGTGCACAATCGCGCCTCCGATGCGAGCAGATCGTAGAAACTGGCGTCCCGCCGGCGCTCGCTCACGTTGTACCCGATAGCCAATACGTGACGCGCCTCGTCGAACAGGAAGCCATACTCCATACGGGCGAGTTCGCTCGATTGCAGAGCAAGGAGGTCGATAACCGCGATCCTTGCTCTGGCACGGGTGCATGCGTCCGTGATGCACCGTTGCATATCGGCCAACCACTCACCCTCTTCGAGCCTCGCGCACCCGCCTGGACAATCCCCGATTGCCGGCAGTGACCTCGCCTCAAGTCCCGCCAGTTCGCGCAGCGTTGGGATCTCATCGATGCCGGGAAACTCACCAGGCGTACCTTGCGCCACCGGCGGCAGCAGAATCCACGGAGCAAGAAATGCCAGCTCATCGAGGGCGCCCTGGCATTGCCCGATGAAGGCGCTTGCCCATTGCTTTGCCTCGCTCCGGGCGTCACCATCGAGGCTGCCCACCACTTCCGTAGCGGATGTCACCAGCCGTTCGAGGCAGAGCCGAGCGGCCGTGAGCGTGGTTGGACGGGAATCGCACGCGGACGCCAGATCCTTCTGAAGCTGAACGAGCCGGGCCGGAGCGGCTCCTCCCGCGGCGTCCACGAGAATCCTCAGTGTGTCGCTCAAGCCTTCAAATAACCGCGTCGCCAGGATCTTCTGATCCGGTAGTGTGAGCAGACCGGGGCGCAATGTCAGCAGATCGGCCGCAAGGTTCCCGCTGTCCACCGTCGAGACGTAGAGAGGCTGCAGCGGTTTCAGAGAGAGGGTATCGTACCAGTTGTAGAAGTGGCCTCTATGGCGCTCCAGGGCCTCCATCGTGCGGAATGCATGCTCCGTGCGCTCGATGAGGTGCCCCGCCGGTATATAGCCGAAGTCGTACGCGGACAAGTTCGCGAGTAGCGCAAGGCCCATGTTGGTCGGGGACGTGCGATGCCCGACCGCGCCGACGGGATGCTCCTGATAGTTATCGGGCGGCAGCCAATGATCGTCCGGGCCGACGAACGTTTCGAAAAACGCCCACATCTTTCGGGCAAGCATCCGGAGAAAGACGGTCTGGTCAGCCGTCAGCCTTGCTCCGCGCCGAGGGAGCAGCCGACTGATCCACCACACGATGGCGGGGGAGGCAAACCAGAGGCCCAGGATGGGTGCAGCAACATACAGCGCGGTCGGCCTTGAAAGCGCCAGATAGGAGAGCGCAGCACAGGCAATGACTGGGGAGATCCACATCGTCCGGTAAGAGGCAACGAGGTCCATGTGCCTGGTGCGACCCGAGTCGCTCGATGGATTCCACTCCAGGAGTCGTCTGCGTATGACGAGCCGCCAGGCCGTGCGCAGAATCGCATCCAGACTGAAAAAGGCCTCGTAGGGAAGACACGCGAGTGTAAATGCCGCCTGAGCAGAGTGGCGGCCGGCCGAGCTTAGCGCGGCGGCGAGATGCTGCCGGAGCAGTACATCGGCCGGCTTCTGAAAGAGATCCAGGGTAGAGGCAATCCAGGGGGGGATCAGGATGGTTCCGATCACCGCTAAAGTCCATAACCAGAGCGGCGACAAGGCCGTCCAGCCCAGGAGCAAGAGCAGGGTCAATGCCGAGGGCACGAGACTACGGCGAAGATTGTCAAAGATCTTCCATCGTGACAGCCCGGACAGCGGATTCTTCCGGCGGCGCCCGCCGAGGCCAGGGACACCCGGCAACAGCCAGCGTGCAATCTGCCAATCCCCGCGCATCCAGCGATGCCGCCGGCTCACGTCTGCGCTGTAGCGGGACGGATATTCCTCGTACAACTGCACATCGCTCAACAGTCCCGCCCGTGCGTAGCACCCTTCCACAAGGTCGTGGCTGAGGATCCGGTTCTCGGGAAAGCGCCCGTTGAGTGCCCGCTCGAACGCATCGACATCATAGATCCCCTTGCCAATGAACGAGCCTTCGTGGAAGAGGTCCTGATAAACGTCGGAGACGGCGCGCGTATACGGGTCGATGCCCGGCTCACTCCCGAACAGGTGCGCGTACCGTGACGGGTTCCTACCCGGCAGACTTACGGCAACGAGTGGCTGAAGGATGCCGTACCCCTCAGAGACACGCTCTTTCTCCTCGTCGTACCGCGCACGATTGAGCGGATGCGCCATGGCTCCCACAAACTGCCACGCGGAATCGCGCGGCAGTTGCGTATCCGTGTCAAGAGTGATCACATACTTCACGTTCGATAAGATATCCGTATTACCAACAACACGTGAGAAGTGATCCCCGGAGATGTCATGCGTCACGCCGCGCAGAAGCGCATTCAATGCCGCAAGCTTCCCTCGCTTGCGCTCGTAACCCATCCAAGTGCGCTCCCGGGGATTCCATCGGCGCGGACGATGGAAGAGGAAGAACGTGTCGCCTTTTACGCTTCTGTACTTCTCATTCAACTCCTCGATTCTCTTCCGGGCCAACTCTACCAGAGGCTCGTCCTCCGGCATCGTTTCCGCGTGAGCGTCCCTAAAATCAGTCAGCAGACCGAAGTGCAGGTTCTCGTCCCGATTCGCCAGAAACCGAACTTCGAGCGCCTCGACCAGATCCTCGACGTTTTGAGCGCTCGTGAGCATAGTAGGGATCACGGCCAGTGTGCGTAATTCAGAAGGAATTCCTTTGCAAAAGTCCATTCTTGGCAGCACGTGCGGCTCGGCCAGTAACGTCGCCAGCCAGTTCACCAGCGCCACCGCCATCTGGCTTGCGCAGAGCAGTGAGAGTAAAGCGGTCAGCGCGAGCAGCCAATCATGTAACCCGCTTCCATGTACCTTCGCCAATAAGCTCCCGGTGAAAGTCAGCGTAATCAGCGTGATCGCGCCGAGATAGAGGAGTAAAGGAAACCGGCGTCTCATTCTCCGAAAGGCTCCGGAGGCTGATTGGCGCAACTCCGCCATCCGTTCAAGCCGCGGTAGCCCCTTGTCGATGAGGTAGAACCCAACATGTGCCGCTCGATCGTCGCTGCCTTTGTTGGCGGCGCCCTCGCGGGCCAACTGGATCGCAATGCCAGCCACCTCGCTTTCGGATAGCCGGCTGCCCTTCGCTATCTTTTCCACAACATGACGGTATCTATCGCGGGTGGCAAAATCCATCTTGCCGTAGATGCCGTCCGGATCCTCACACAAGGTTTGCTCGACAACGCTCATCGTCTCGACGAACTCGCGCCAGTCCATCGCTCCCAGGAATCGGAGGCTGCCTATACTGTTGCTTATGGAAACCTGATCGGCGGCCAGTTGTTGGCTCTCCGACTGTACCAACTGCTCAATCGTCAGGCTGGACTCGGAGAGCCGCTGCTCAATCCACGTGAGCGGCAGTGCCAAAGCGGGACCTTGCCCCTGCAAACGGCGCGCAAGCTCTGCCACAAACGAACTCACCATCGGCGGGTTCGACCGCGCCATATCCGCGATCACCAAAATCAGGCTTTTCGGGTCTCTCTCCGCGATCTGGGTCATCTCGTCTGCCCAGTGGTCGGCACGGTTTCGGTCAATCCTGTCGGCGGCGATCCGGGTTCCAACGCGTCTCAGATTCTCGATAAGTGCCAGACGCAGCATGATTGGGATTGCCCACAATTCGCCTAACGTCAGGCCGGTCACCGTCTGGTAGGCCGCCACGAAACTGCTGAGACTTTCCGGATCCACCCGTCCATCCCCGTGCGAGATCGTCTCCAGAGCGATGTCATACACGCGCGGAAGCCCTGCCGATGAGCCGTTCAACAAGCGCGGCAGTTCCCGGCTATACCCCTTTGGAAGATGTCGCTTCGCCGTGCGAATCTGTTCTTCGATCAGATAGAAGTTGTCCAGCAGCCATTCTCCGGCCGGCGCAATCCGGCGACTCGCCTTGACCGCGGCGGTCAGCAGGTTACAGGTTCCAATCAGGATTCCTTCATTCTCGGCCAGCCGCGTCAGAAGCTGGTCCGGTGCGTGTCCCAAACCCACCTTGTGCGAGGCTGCCAGGGCCCGCCCATGCTGCTTCATCTGCTCAGTACTGAACAGTTCCGATCGCAGCGGTGGCTCAGCGCCGGCGTATTTTTGTGCCAGGCCGTTTCCGCGGTGGCTCACCCACGAAAGGGGCAGATGTGCAAGAATGGTCTTGATGCGCTTCTTCAAATTTAAAGTCTCCTTCTTAGAAGCTAAGTCTCAACGAATCGGTTTCCAAACAAGGTGGCGGCTTTGCAGCATGTGTGGGGTCAGGTCTTGAATAATCATATTTTTCCTCGCGCTGCATGAGCCTGTCAGGGTGGCCCAAAAGAAAGGAAAGGAAGGGAACCCAGTAGCGCTGCGGCGCCAAAACCGAGCCTCTGCACTATGACGCCTCTGATGTTACTTCGCGCTACAGCTTACTCACAAAAGGCCTGTTATTGCAATCGAAAACGATGGGCCTTCGGCGCTTGAGGACCATCAGGCTGCGGGCCTGATTCGAGGATCGCTACGCTTAAGGACCGCCACCTGCGGGGGCTTGAGGACCGGGCTTCGCCCTTGAGGTAGTTGCCTCAAGCGAAGCGGTCGCCGCAGGTGAGCCCCATCCTGAGGCCGAACGCCTCGCGATCACGCAAGGGAGGATTTAAGAATAACGCTAACTGTGGTAACATAATTTCAGGGGGGATTCACCTTTGCTACCCCCAAAACCGTAGACAATCATCCTTTCGGGATTATGTTATTACCTATAAGGGAGGGGAATATGCCATCCAGTGGAAAAAAAGAAGCATTGGAAGAGTTAAAAGAGAAGTTTCGTTCCTTTTTCGGTCCCCGGGACCCCCAGAAAAAGAAGGATGGCTTGCCCCCTAAAACCCATTTCAGCATCTGGTACTTTCTGATTGCCTTCCTTCTCATTACCTACCTGCAACAGTACTTTTTTTCTCCCAAACTAGAGACGATTCCGTACAGCCAATTTAAGCAATTCGTGGCCGAAGGTACCGTGGGCAAGCTGACCATCGGTCCGGAGAATATCACGGGAACGCTGAAAGAAAAAGAGAAAAAGGCGGGCCAGCAGTTCACGACAATTCGGGTGGATGATCCCAATCTGGTCAAAGACCTGGATGAGCACAAGGTTGACTATTCCGGACATTATGAGAGTAGGTTTCTGAGCAGTATCCTTTCCTGGATCCTTCCCATCGCCATTATGCTCCTGATCTGGCGGTATGCCATGAAAAAGATGGGACCGGGGATGGGGGTCATGTCGTTCGCCAAAAGCAAAGCCAAGCTGTTTGCGGAGAATGAGACGAAGGTCACATTCGCCGACGTCGCGGGTATCGATGAAGCCAAAGGAGAGCTTCAGGAGGTAGTGGAGTTCTTGAGAAGTCCGGAGAAATTCCAAAAGCTTGGAGGGAGGATTCCCAAGGGCGTGCTTCTGGTCGGGGCGCCGGGGACGGGCAAAACCCTTCTGGCCAAGGCTGTGGCCGGGGAAGCAAAGGTGCCATTCTTCAGCATCAGCGGCTCTGAGTTTGTGGAGATGTTCGTCGGTGTCGGAGCATCTCGTGTGCGTGATCTCTTTTCCCAGGCCGGCGGGCAGGCCCCCTGCATCATCTTCATTGACGAGCTGGACGCATTGGGGAAAGCCAGGGGTATGAATGTCTTTGGCGGAAATGACGAACGGGAGCAGACGCTTAACCAGCTCCTGGTTGAGATGGATGGCTTCGAATCGAACAAAGGGGTGATCATCATGGCCGCCACCAACCGGCCGGAAATCCTCGATCCCGCCCTGCTGCGTCCGGGAAGGTTTGACCGGCAGGTCGTGATAGACCGTCCGGATATAAACGGGCGGGAAGCGATCCTGAAGATCCACTCCCAGCATGTCCTTTTAGGCCCCGATGTGGACCTCCGTAAGATCGCCAGCCTTACGCCAGGCTTTGTGGGGGCTGATTTGGCCAACCTCATAAATGAAGCAGCCCTACTTGCCGGCCGGAAAGATAAAGAGACGGTGGACTCGGCGGAGTTCGATGAGGCGATCGATCGAGTGATCGGCGGCCTGGAGAAAAAGAACCGGGTGATGAATCCGAAGGAGAAAGAGATTGTTGCCTTTCATGAGTCCGGGCATGCAATTGTGGCGGAATCGGTGAAGTATGCCGACCCGGTGCACAAGATCTCGATTATCCCCCGGGGGATCGGGGCTCTCGGTTATACCCAGCAGCGCCCCACTGAAGATCGCTACCTGATGACCCGCCCCGAGTTACTCGACCGGCTCGCCGTTCTTTTGGGGGGCAGGGTAGCGGAGGAGCTGGTCTTCGGAGAGATCTCGACAGGCGCCCAGAACGACCTGCAGCGCGCAACAGACATTGCGCGGTCCATGGTCGCGGAATACGGCATGAGCGATCTCTTAGGGCCGGTGACGTACGAGCGCCCGCGTCAGGCCATGTTCCTTCCGGAAAGTTATTCTTCCGGTAAAACCTACAGTGAAACAAGGGCCACCCAGATTGATGAAGAAATCTCAAGCGTGATGGAAAAGGCCCAGGAACGGGTGCGGAAGATTCTTTCGGAACGGCGCAAAGTCCTGGATGATCTGGCTCATCTCCTTTCCCAGAAGGAAATGGTGCAAGGGGAGGAGCTCCGAAAGATGTTATCCGAATCCGCGGCGGAAATAGCAGCTGCGTCGCCAATGCAGCCATCGTGAAAAAAGGTTGGCGGTCTTTCTTTTTCTTCTTTCTGCTGGTTTCCATCGTGATCCTCAGCGGTGGATGCGCGACCCTGCCGAACGTCTCTGAAACGATGCGCGAGGTGCCGACTGAC
>JADGQN010000209.1 GCA_017881765.1 Syntrophobacterales bacterium
CCATCACTGACAACCAAAAGCCCCTGCAGACCATTACGCTTCAGCGCCTGCCGGATATTAAGCCATCTTCTATCCCTCTCCTTCAGCGATACGCCTGCCATATCGAATCCGACCTCCGATTATCTATTTTGTTGTTTGCCCCGCAGAGGCAGCTGCTACGTTACCACGATTCTATTTATGCCCGGAAATCCGATGGCTATTTCAGTGCCCCTGGTGACACTGCCTCGACAGTACCGCCACCGAGCGTTATCGTCATTTCAATAACGGGTCTGTCGACCCTCTTCCATGTTACCGGTCCGTGTTTAGTCCCTTTTGGCAGGTATAGAGAATGAGTCTTGTTGATCGTAACCGGCTCACCATCTACTACAATCTCGAACTCTGCCCCAAGGTCCTCAGGATTTTGGGGGTCGGTACCGATATGCAACGCAATCTGATCGTAGTCGTGCGTATGCTCACCGATAAGCGGGTTGGGGTCAGGCACGGCCCATATCCAGCCATACTCGACATACACATCACACCCTGGCACAAACTCGTTGCTCATGTAGGTCATGGAGGGAAGCCGGCGACCTGTAACGACGGTATTGCGCCCTACTTCGTAAGCCGGTTTTGTTACGAGCGTCTTCTTGCGTGGACCCTTCTTCATATTTCAGTGCCCTCCTTATGTATGGTTTTCTTAAGATGTTCCTTGAATAGTTTCTCGCCGATCTTTTACTTACGGCATCATTCCGGCTAAAGTCACCCGTCAGCCCGGAGTCAGGGCGATCCGGTGGGACGTCGGGCGTATGATCTTTTCTTGACCAATTCTACAGCTACTCTCTTCGCATGTCAACATTGCACCGGGCCCGGACTCTTTCCCGAGACGGATGTTCAGGAGAACCTGGAGATGGGAGCTTGCCTGGAAAAGGATCGCAGGAAATCACCAAACACTAAACACCGGCTTATACCGCTTTGCATTCAAGATGAATACCGAGGCGAGGCCTGGGCTACGCAGGCGTACCTGGCGGTACGTCGCGGAACCAACTGTTCGTGCGGGGTGCCCGGGCGCTCCCAAAACTCTCTTCCCGGGTCGCCGCAACGAGAAGGTAGGCGCTTGAAGGCAAAGCGGTATCAGTAGGGCTGCGTGGCCGGCTCCTTGATCAATCCGGTCTCTTTCATCGATTTCTCTAACGATACCCACAACTCCTTCAGGTGCCGGTCGTAGTCCTTGCTGTTGTAATATGCAGGGATGAGGTTAAGCTTTTCGCAGACCGATTTGAACTGGGGTGTCTCCATCCCTTTTGTGAAAGCAGTCTCCAATTTTGTGACGATGCCAGGAGGAAGGCCGGCAGGTCCGAAAACGGAGAAGACGGTCTCATTCACGAAATCGTATCCCTGCTCCCTGAATGTCGGGATATCCGGGAAGGCGGCTGATCGCTTGTACTCATGCGTGCCGAGGATCCGGAAATTTCCGGCCTGCGCAAACGGCACCCATTCAGGCCCCACAGAGCCTGCGTCGAGGTGACCGCCAAGCAGGGCGGTCATTGCAGGTGCGCTCCCCGTGTACGGCACATGCACCCACTTTATGCCCTCCTTATAGGCGAGGTACTCCATCGCATGGTGCGGAGCAGAGCCGACACCGGGAGTGCCATACTTTATTTTTCCGGGATTCTTCTTTGCATAGTCGAGAAACTCCTTCATAGTCTTCCAGGGCGCGTCGGATCTTACGGCGAGCCCCGAGTTGTGTGCGCCCACATAGGCCATGATAGGCGTAAAGCTCTTCAGTGGCTTGTACGTCACTTTCTGTATCTGAGGCGCCCGGACAATGCCGGTGCTCGCTGCCTGGCAGATCGTGTATCCATCGGGCTTGGCATTAGCCACGTTAGCCAGTGCCAGGGTTCCGCCCCCGCCACCCTTGTTGTCCATGATGATTGATTGGCTCAGATATTTCTCAGCCCCGATCGCGAGAGCACGGAAGCTCATGTCCGCACTGCCGCCGGGCGCAAAAGATATGAGGGCGGTAATAAGTCTGTCAGGGTATTCAGCGTGCGCCGGGGATGCCGCGCAGAAAACATACACGTGTATGGAAATAAGAATAAGGCTTATCAACCCTACCGTCGTACCGCGCCCTTTCATCAATCGCCTCCTTTTTCAATACTCGCGCGCTCTACCCGTCCTTCTTCAGGGTTTCCGTCCTCGACCTTAACCTAGACCTCAACCTGTTGTTACTTCTTTATTCCCAGCTCTCTCAGCGATAGAATAGATAAGCCCTAAGAACAAGCTCTAATCTGCTAATGGAACATCAACCCGCCGTCAACGTTGATGGTCTGCCCCGTGATAAAATCGCTATCGTCCGATGCCAAAAAAAGAATGGTGCCTGTCAGGTCGTCGGGTGTCTCGTCCCGCTTGAGACAACGACTGCGGGCCACTGATCTCAAGTATTCCTCGGGATAGATCGGGTTTGCCTGAACGGTCTGGCTGACGGTGAGTCCCGGAGCAATGGCATTGACACAGATTCCATCGTCCCCCACCTCCCGTGCGAGGGACCGCGTGAGCGCGATGATGCCTCCTTTCGAAGCGACGTAGTGAATGAAGTTTGGCGCCCCCCTGAAGAAGGTACTGGAAGAAACATTGATGATCTTTCCCTTGCCCTGCTTCTTCATCTGCGGATATACCGCCTTGCAGCAATTAAACACACCCTTGAGGTTGACCCTCAGCACCTCGTCCCACTCCTCGCCGGAAATCTCGTAAAAGGGCTTCTTGCCGAGACTGGTAAAGAGACCGGCATTGTTTATCAGGATATCTATTCTGCCGAACTCCTCTATGGCCTTGCGAGCCATGCCCCTGGTGCTTTCCTCATCAGACACATCAGCGTGGACGGCTAACGCCTCAGCGCCCTTCCTTACTATTTCTTCCCGGACGCCGGCCCCGTCGATAACATCCGCAATCACGATGCGGCCGCCCTCTTCGGCAAGACGCAGGGCAAAAGCCCTTCCAATTCCCCGAGCGCCGCCGGTAATAATAGCGACTTTTCCTGTAAGCGCCATGATATGCTTCTTCCTTCAACTCCGTTGACTTGCGTCCTAAATGGTAATGCCCCCGTCGACCACAAAGCTCTGACCCGTCACGAAGCCGGATGCGTCTGACGCAAGGTAGACCATCAAGCCCTTCAGTTCGCTCGGGTCACCCTTGCGCCCCATCGGAGTCAGCCTCAATACCGTCTCGTCGTACTGCTTCATAAATGCTGCGTACTCCGGCCCCTCCGTCGCGACAGTAAGTTTCGTCCCCGTAAACCAGCCGGGAATTACGGCATTCGCCCGGATTCCATCCCTCGCGTACTCGACGGCCGTTTCTTTCGTGAGGCCGATCAACCCGGTCTTAGCCGTGACATAGGACGCGTTGGGCTTAAGCTCGCAGACGTTGAAAAACGGTCTCAGTGCATATGACGAAGCGATGTTGATGATGTTGCCCTTCCCCTGCTTCAGCATAACCGGAAGAACAGCCCTCGTACAAATAAAGACGCCTTTCAAGTCGATATCGATTACCCGGTCGAAGACCTCGATGGGCATCTCGTGGATCCGCATCCCTTTTGCCGTCACGCCGGCATTATTTATCAGGATGTCGATCGCCCCGAGACCGGCGACCGTCTCATCCACCATACGCTGTACCTCGTCGGGACGGGTCACGTCCGCTTTGACAACAAGAGACCGCCGTCCCATTTTTTCTATCTGCGCGGCTGTCTGGCGGGCTGTTGCATCGTCAATGTCCCCTATAGCTATGTCCGCGCCGAATTCTGCCAGGACCTCGCCGAAGGCTTTGCCCAACCCTGTCGCACCCCCTGTAATGAGGGCGACCTTTCCAGAGAGGTCAAACATGCTGCGCTTCCGGTCTGTTTTGTCGTGCGATTCTTCCATGTGACCTCCGTCTGATAATCTTCTAGAAGACCTTAAGAACGGGAGGGCCGTTGAGTCTTATGTGTTGAGTGTTGAGTGTTAGGTGTTATGTGTCGGGTGTTAAGTGTCATGCGTTTCGCGCAACCCGTCAGGAGCTGCAACGCAACACACAACACCTAACACTCAACACGCTTCTTCTTATTTCAGTTTCAGCAGCTTTCTCGCGTTGCCCTCGTAAATCGCCTTTCGTTCCGCGTCAGTGATCTCCAGCTTGTCCAGGATATCGATCGTCCAGCGGATGTAGGCGGAACCCTTCTCCGGGTCGAACGGCGAGTCGGAAGCAAAGAGCATTTTCCCCGCGCCGAAAAAGTTGAGGCCGCAGACCGTTGCCGATTTTGAACCGAAGACCGCCGTGTCCGCGTAGAACATGTGGAAATAGTCGATCGGCCGCTTTTTCAGTTTTTTGAGAAGCAGCGAGTAATCCTCGTCCGATGTGCGGGAGCCAAGCTGGTCCCATCCCGGCCCCACGCGGCCCTCAAAGTAAGGGATCATCGCTCCCAGATGGTGCGTAATGATCTTGAGATTGGGATGCTTGTCGAATAGTCCCGCAAAGACAAGATGGGCCATGGCTACACTGGTCTCGTAAGGCCAGCCGAACGTCCACCAGATCTCGTAATGGCTCTTCTTCTCACCCTTGTAGTCAGGAAAATCGGCGCCGCGGGCAGGGTGTAACCAGATGGGCAGATCCAATTCCGCCATCAGGTCGAAAAGCGGCATAGTCTCCGGCTTATCCAGAGGGCGGCCCAGAACATTGCTGAATATCTGCACGCCGACCGCGCCCAGGTCCTTCACTGCCCGCCGCGCTTCCGCGAGCAAACCCGCCGGGTCGTTCATGGGCAGCGACGCGATGAAGCCGGGAAAACGGGCAGGATATCGCCGGACCAGGTCTGCCATTCCGTCGTTGGCAATTTTCGCCATTTCCGTGGCGAGGGCCGGAGCACCGTACACTTCGATAGGCGGCGCGCCGAGACATAGGACCTGCACGTAGTCGCCGAACATGTCCATAATACGGAACCGCTCGTCCAGGTCAACGATAGACGGTATTGCACGTACGCGCTTGTGCATGTCCGTCCCACCCGGCAATACCGCAACCATTTTGTCAAAGTATGCCTTGGGGAAAATGTGGTTGAAAATATCGATCTTCATACAATCTCCTTTCTTGTGATAGTTCGTGAGCCCACGGTGGGGCTCGATTGACCTTTATCTGATTGTCAGACAATGGCGATAGCCCTATTCTGCTATAGCTTTTTGAACTCTGTCAAGGAAATTGTGCAACGAGGGCCGGTACAGCCGGCCCAAGGACCGCAGCCTTCGGCAGCTTGAGGACCATCAGGCCTGCGGCCTGATTCGAGGACCGCTTCGCTTGAGGATCGGCCTTCGGCCTTGAGGTAGTTGCCTCAAGTCGCGAGGCGCGACGCTCCTCAAGGGAACGAGAACTGCCGGTCCTCAAGGCTCGTGAGTGCCGGTCCTTAAGCGATAGCGCAGCATCCTGTAAGGAAGCGGTCGGCTAGTTGTTTCGGCACTGCGGTCTGGGTTACTATTAGGAGATATCATGGCTTCAACGGAACGATACAGGACATTTCTGGTAACATGCTACGCCAAATCCGTACCGGCCTCGGAACTTATCGAGAAAATGCTCAGGGCCCCCAGCATACAGCACGAGGGACGCGCCGGCATCCGGATCCTGGAGGTAGCGGGAACTAAACTCGTTTGCAGAAAATACTCCCATGGAGGCCTGTTCAGGGCCTTCACGAGGGATCTCTTTTTTTCCGCCAGGCGAAGCGCTCAGGAAGTGGATGTAATGCTTCGTTTGAAGCAGAGCGGCTTCCCTGTCATCGCACCTTTCGCGACGATTACAGAGCTGGGATCGTTCAGGAAAAAGCTCTATCTCTGTACGTTTCTGGAAGAAGGGGCAACGGATCTACTCGAGTATCTGAAGCGGTCCGGGAAGAAGGCCAGGCTGCGGGCTGTAAAGAGGTTTGCCGAGCTACTGTGGGAGCTTGAGCGCTCCGGCGTCTACCATCCGGATCTCCATCTCAAGAACGTTGTACTTACCCCTGGCGGGAGCATGCTCTTCCTCGATTTCGATAAAGCCTCCAGGAGACAGATCAAGACGAAGGATGCGGAATCGATGCTCTGGAGGCTTGCCCGCTACGTGGCCAAGATGCAACGGCAGGGGGAGCTGCGCGTCGATGACCTGGAAAAAGCCCTATTTCTGCGAACGTACGAACGCCTGTCAGGCAGGCCTGTAGCAGAAAAGATGCAGAGGAACTGGGAAAGAAAAAATTACATGCACAGAATCGGGTGGTGGATAGAATCTCTCTTCTACGGAGGTGCGCAATAACCAAGTCACTCGTCGCCCTTCGGTTCTACAACTCAGCAGCACACCCCGGAGGTACGTCCCAATGCGGCGTTGATGATCGCGTGAGCACAGCCAACTCCGGCACGAACGCTCAGCGCACCGGCGGGACAATTCTGCTGGCATGCCCCGCATTCGATGCATGCATCAAGGTTCACGATTGCCACCTTATACCAATTCGCCTTCAAGCGTATACCTTCGTTGTCGCTGTGTCGCTCTCCTCGACGTACATCTGAGTACGCCTGCGTCGGCTCCTCGCTGCCGCCCGGGGTACCCGGCCGAAGGCTGGGTCGTCCGCTTGAATCCAAATCGGCATTACCGTTGCTGCGGGCAAGAACCGCCCGGGGGCAAACATCCAAACACATCCCGCAGCCGGTACACTTAGCAGGGTCCAACCTGAGTGTGGCTACATCTTTGAGATAGAGCAGTTCTTTCATCGATTAACCTCCCATCACGCCGAATAAAGCGCCGAACCAGATAAGAAGGCCGAGCACGCATGCTCCGATCTGGAAGGGCAGTGCCAGACGGATCTCCTTTTTCACGCCCGAAAGCGACGTATACGTTGACGCTCCCGTAAAATTCATGGCAAGGTAGGCAGCCACGGCAGGTATAATAAGAAGCCACGCCACTGTCTCGAGACGTCCTGTCCACGTGTCCCACATCCGGAAGCGCAGGAGAGCCCAGCCAAGGGCTGAAAGAAAGCCGATACCAAAACCCTTTACAGCGAAGGCGCGTCCGGGTAGCCAGGGAAGCAACAGAGGAGTCAACACCGTGCCGGCCAGCAGGCCGATAAATAAGGCCAGGGCCGAATAGAGGCCATAGTCCGATGCGTTCGTCCAGAAGTTCCCCGGCCGCAAGAAACCAGTGACCAGAACAAGAATGGGCATAATGATGATGGCCTTTTTCATCGCTATAACAAACTCCACCGGTATCAACACAAAGCGCTCCCACAGGGTGAAGGTCTTATGCCTCATCTCGGACGTTGCCTTCATGCCGCCGGCCAGAAAAACGGGCAGGTCCCGGGCCTCGATGGGTCCATAGATTACGGCAAAGCCTGAGAGCTTCTTCACGAGATGGGCAGCAACCCCCGGGGCGGCCAGTTGGGGCAGAATCAGCTTACGGTGAGAAACTACCCGGCTCAGATTGCTCGACTGAATCCTGTTAACCAGTTCGGAGGTGCCGAAGGTGCCCTTGCCCGCGGCACACCAGACGTTAATACCTTTGGTATCGAGAACGAGTATCCACGCGTCCCGACCGGGAAGCGCCTCACGAAGACGGTCGAAGCTCATCTTATAATTGGCCGACACCAATACGGGGGAATCCGCATCAGGATTACCCAGCGCATAAAGACCCGGGTTGATCTTATAACTCATGCGGCCGGCACCCCAGCGCGCCTTGATGGTGCCCAGGTGATCAGCCCACGTCAGGGACGACGAGACCTGAGGCACCGCGCCGGTCGCAGCTTCCACCGAGCCAACCACAAAAGCTTGCTCCATGTCCGGGAGGCTCACCTGAGCCGGAAAGTCCTTGCCTCAGCATGGAGGTTTTGGGCAGATGAGCTTATCCATCTCAACGAACGAGCCATTCTTCTCGGATGCTTCACAACCCATGTCAACTCCTTTCCGTATTGTTGGTCACCGGGCTCAGAAACCCTTTCACGGTTTCCGCGAGGTAGTCAGTCTTGATCAGATAGAGACAGCACACCTCGCCGTCCTTATCCCAGCTCACGAGAGCGAACTTGTCCCCTGCCTTGATCTTCGCCTTGTCCCGCAGCTCCTTCGGCAGCACCATCTGTCCCCGCTCATCCACACTGATGATCGATTCAACTTT
>JADGQN010000210.1 GCA_017881765.1 Syntrophobacterales bacterium
CCTATCCCCGCATGAAGAAGGGCATAAAGGTTGCCGTAGAGATGACGAGAAAGGAGGGCAAAAAATCATGAAATCGATATCACGTCGTGACTTTCTCAAAGGATCCTTTCTGACCATAGCGGTTTCCCTCACTCCCCTCGGCACCAAACTCCTCAGTGCCAAAGAGGTGGGAAAGGCTGTCTTCGCGCCCAATGTTTTCTTGGAGTTGACACCTGACAATCTGGTAACTGTTATGATACCCAGCTCTGAGATGGGGCAGGGGGTGAAAACCGCCTTCTCGATGATCGTCGCTGATGAACTTGAAGCCGACTGGAGCCAGATACGGGTGAAACAGGCCCCGGCCGCGGATGTGTACAAGAACCCGATTCTCCACATGCAGCTCACTGTGGCGAGCGCAAGCGTGCGGGGATTCTACGTGCCTCTGCGCAAAGCGGGTGCTGCCGGCCGGGCCATGCTCATCACCGCTGCCGCCCAGACCTGGAAGGTACCGGAAGCCGAATGTGAAGCCATGAAAGGCGTCGTGAAACATAAGAAGAGCGGTCGCACCCTCACTTACGGCAAGCTCTCTCACAAGGCCTCAGGACTCCCCATTCCGCAGGACCCCCCGCTCAAGAAGGAAAGCGAATTCAGGTATATGGGCAAGCCCATGCACCGCCTCGATATACCCGATAAAGTAGCCGGTACGGCTGTGTACGGTCTTGATGTCAACGTCCCTGGTATGCTCTACGGCGTTATCGCCCGCCCACCGGCATACGGGGCGAAACCTGCCTCTTTCGATCAGAAGGCAGCCGAGGCGGTCAAGGGTGTGAGCAAGGTCGCGCCCCTGCCCATGGGCATAGCGGTCATTGCTGACTCTATCACTGCCGCGTGGAAAGGCCGGGATGCCCTGAAGGTGAATTGGGACAAAGGATCTCTTCCTGAAATGAACGATGATTTTATTGAAGAGCATCTCATGCAGGAGATGGACAAGGCGAATGCCGTAGCTGCAAACGTAGGAGACGCGAAAAAGGCTTTGAGCGAAGCCGCTAAGAAGGTAGAGGCCACCTATTTCGTACCTTTTGTCGCCCATGCCACCATGGAGCCGATGAACTGCACCGCTTATGTGCAGAAGGACCGGTGCGACGTGTGGGCCCCGACACAGGGGCAGACGGTTGCGCAGATGGTTGCTTCACACATAACCGAATTGCCTCCGGATAAGGTCAATATACATACCACCCTCCTCGGGTGCGGCCTCGGCAGGCGGGCAGTCCCGGATTTTGTCGCGGAGGCGGTTATCGCTTCGAAGATTACCGGAAAACCTGTGAAACTGGTTTGGTCAAGGGAAGAGGACATCAAGTATGATTTTTATCGCGCCGCAACGTGCCAGAAAATTGCAGGCGGCCTCGACAGTCAGGGAGGACTGATCGGGTGGTCCCACAAAGCTGTCGCGGGTTCCATCATGAAGGATATCGACCCGAAAGGGATCATCAATGGGGTCGATATTATGAGCCTCTGGGGTATTGTAGATTTTCCGAACGCTCCGGAGAACAATAGGATCATGTACGAGATACCAAACTTTTTCGTCGAATTTCTGATATCCGATTTGCCTATCCCCGTCTGCCCCTGGCGTTCCGTCCAGAATGGGCCGAATGCATTCCCTATCGAGTCTTTTATGGACGAGCTGGCCTATGCGGCGGGCAAAGACCCCTTGGAGTTTCGCCTGCAGCTCCTCAAGAATAATATGCGTCCTCGGCGGGTGCTGCAGACAGTGGCCGAGAAAGCGGGCTGGGGCAAGCCTATGCCAAAGGGAAAGGGGCGGGGTATCGCCCAGCACTGCTGTTTTGGAACCTACGTGGCCCAGGTTGCGGATGTATCCGTGAATGAAATGACCGGGGCCATAAAGGTTGACCGGATTGTAGCTGCCGTGGACTGCGGCCCCGTGGTAAACCCCGACCCCTTGATAGCACAGATCGAAGGAGCTATCGTTATGGCCCTGGGTACCACGTTGAAGGAGCAGATCAGGTTCGCGAACGGTGGGCCAAAATCGGCCAACTTCGATGATTACAAACTAATGAGGATGAGCGATGTTCCTGAAATCGAGGTCCACATTGTAAAGAGTACGGAGGCGATAGGCGGGATCGGTGAGCCGGGCGTGCCGCCTACTGCACCTGCGGTGGCAAATGCGGTCTTCAACGCGACAGGCGCGCGGATCAGGCGCATACCTCTCACTCCTGAAATCGTCCTGGCAGCGATAAAGGCAAAGAAGGCGTAAAGGCTGAGAAGCGGATTTAGAAAAGAGCGGGGCTCTGGTTTAAATCACCAGAGCCCCGCTCTTCATTGATTATGCCGATTTGCATTCAAGACGGAGACCGAGGCGCTCAAGCCGCGGCGAACGGAGGCGTACTTTAGGCACGTCGGAGCGAGACGCGGCGCAGGCAACGAAGGTATACGCTTGAAGGCGAACCGGCATCATTTCGACATCTCGTTAATGGTGGCCACCAGGACATTGCGCGTGAACCTCGGGTTATGGACGCCCTTGCTGCCATCGTAGGTAAATATCAGGTAATTCCAGAGAGCACGAACAGTCGGGTCGGACGTTGCGTAGACCGGTTTTCCCTGGTCGCCGCAGGCATCTTTGATATTTCCCAGCTGGCTATAGACCTGTTTGCCATCCTGCATAACGAACTTCAAAGAGATCTGTCCATGAATGCCGGGCGGGATCTCAATCGACTTGACCTGCTTGCCGTCGATCGCCGTGTTCGGAGCATCCTTATCCGCTTTTGGGTCCCATGACGTGACACACGCGATCTTGTCCTTGGACATCATCATCTTCTTTGTGATGGCGCCGGCCAGTTGCTTGAGCAGATTGCCTGTGCCGTTCTGGACAAACTCTTCCTTCACATTCTTGCCGTGGCAGGCTGAGCAGTCCGCGGGCTTAAAGACATGACCCGCTTTGCCCAGCTCCTTGTGACAGGTCACGCATGCGTCGCCCACAAAGCCCGCGTGCGGCGACGCAGTGTCCCCTGTATCATTGTAGAAGAAGACATTCTTGCCGAGTAACACATCCGTTTGGGCAGCATCGTGGGGCTGAGTGTAACGCTTCGGGTCGGTGTTGTCCCACGCAATGCGACCCTCGCGCGTGTTGTGACAGGCCATACAGAGCGCGCCCTTGCCTAGTCCACGTACAGCAAGCCCGTTTGGAAGCATGGGTATGTTGTTCTCTATGCGCAGCTCAGGGGCAGTGGTGTGACACACTGCGCAGTTAATCGGCAGGACCTTATCCTTTGTCATCCCCAGGCTCTTTATGTAAGCTTCATCCGCCTTCGAGCCGTCGGGTTTCTTAAGTGGGCCGGGATCACCCTTCATCAGTTGCGGCAGCCACGCCCTGAACCCTTGTACGCTGTGGCAACGGCCACAAAACGCCGCGGCCTCTTGTCGGCCTTCCCAGGTGGCCTCGTCCATAGCTCGCTCCTTGTTCGAGTGCTTGCTCTTCTGCCATTCAGCAGAAGGGTTCTGTGCTGCAGCGAAACCCACAAAGCCAACCCAGAGCAGAGGCATCAATAACACCAAGAACATTTTTTTCCTCATAATTGTTTCCTCCCCCGATTCTTTACTTATTTACTTCTGTGCGGAGAAAGATACAAGATTATGCAGCTTCTTGTCAAGAAAATTGAGCACACAGTGACCTACCGCACGATGTTTTGAGCTTCTGAATTTAAATCATTACGGGTTGCCCTCCCAGCTTGCCGCGTGTATCGTCATTCCGGCGGAGGCCGGAATTCAGTAACCGGGCTGGATGCCCCCGGATCAAATCCGGGGCAGGCTTATCAAGTCCGGCATGACGGACAATACACCGCTTCTTGCAGCGGGGTGGTTTATTAAGATTTCGATATTGTGATTTAGAATTTGGAGTGACGGTCCCGTCACTCCTCCTTGAATGCTTCCTCTCTCTTAGCCCTGATTGCGGGAAGGAGCGCGGCCACGAGCGCGACAGCCGCTACGACGAGAATGCCCAGGCTTATCGGCCGGCTGAGAAAGATCGTCGGATCGCCGCGGGATAGAAGCATGGCCCGCCGGAGGTGCTCTTCCATCATCGGCCCCAGGATCATGGCGAGCAGCATGGGCGCGGGCTCGCATTCGAGCTTGCCGAAGATGTAGCCCATGACCCCGAACAGGGCCATGAGGTGGACGTCGAATTCACTGTTGCTCAGGCTGAAGACGCCGATACCGCAGAACACGAGGATCGCCGGGTAGAGCAGGTGGTACGGCACCAGGCAGAGGCGCACCCACAGTCCGATCATGGGCAGGTTGAGCACGAGAAGGAAAAGGTTTCCGATCCACATCGAGACGATAACGCCCCAGAAGAGCGCCGGCTGGTCGGTCATTACCGAAGGTCCTGGCTGGACGCCCTGGATGACCATCGCGCCGATCATGAGGGCCATGACCGGGCTTGTCGGGATGCCGAGGGTGAGCATGGGAATGAAGGAGGCCTGAGCTCCGGCGTTGTTCGCGGATTCAGGCGCGGCTACGCCTTCGATGGCGCCCGTCCCGAACTCGGCGCCATGCTTCGAGACTTTCTTCTCCACCGAATAGGCAGCGAAGGAAGCGAGCAGAGCCCCTCCGCCCGGGAGTATCCCGAGGAATGAGCCGAGCGCGGTCCCGCGGAGGATGGGTGCGACCATGCGTTTCCAATCCTCTCGCGTCGGCATCAGGCTCGTGATCTTGGCGACAACTCGATCAGTTGCGCCTTCCCGCTCCAGGTTCAAGATGATCTCTCCTATCCCGAACATGCCCATGGCGACCGTGACGAAGCCGATGCCGTCCATCAATTCTTTGACGCCGAAAGTATACCGTTGGACTCCGGAGTTCACATCCGTGCCGATGATACCGAAGAGCAGCCCCAGTACGATCATGCCGATGGCCTTAAGCAAAGATCCGCGGGCGAGGACCACCGAGGCGACGAGACCCAGGACCATGAGGGAAAAGTACTCAGGAGCACCGAATCTGAGGGCCACTTTGGCGAGCGGAGGCGCGAACAGGGCGATGATGACGGTACAGACGGTCCCCGCGAAAAACGAGGCGATGGCTGCGGTGGCCAGGGCCACACCGGCCCGACCTTGAAGAGACATCTGGTACCCGTCAAGCGTTGTCACGATGGAGGAGGCCTCTCCGGGCAAGTTCACCAGAATCGAGGTGGTCGACCCGCCGTACTGTGCCCCGTAATAAATCCCGGCGAGCATGATCAGCGATGACACGGGTGGGAGGACGAAAGAGGCCGGCATGAGCATCGCCACCGTCGCGGCCGGTCCGAGTCCGGGAAGAACGCCGATCAAAGTGCCGATGAAAACGCCGATCAAACAATAAAGGAGGTTAAAAGGGGTTAATGCCGCATGAAAGCCAATAGCGAGACCTGAAAAAATTTCCATGGCTCAACCTCCGAGCCAGGTCCCGCGGATCGGGATCGGCAGGCCCAGCAGCCAGACGAAGATGATAGAGGAGCCGACGGCCAGCCCGACGGCGAGGGTCAGCGCAACCGGCCAGCGAAACCGCTTGCTGGCGTAAGCGCTCACCACCACGAGTAAAATGAGCGCGGCGGCAAGGCCCAGCCGACGTAGTAGCAACGCGAAAAGCACGTTGGATAAAGTCACCAGAGCGACTTTGTTGTAGGCCAAGCGCCCCACGCCCGGCCCTGGCCGGAGCAATGCGCGCACCATGAGAATGAACCCGATCGAGGCGAGCAACCCCCCGAGCACCATGGGAAAGTACCCGGGACCCATGCGCATGGTCGTCCCCATGGGATAGTGGCGGCCCAAGCCGACAAACGCAACCCCTACTCCGAGAAAGATCACACCGGACCAGAAATCCTTTGATTCACCTATGGCCTTCCAGTCTGTCATTCTTGTGCCCGACAATCTTACTGTTTTTCGATCTTTGCCCGTTCGATGACACCCCGCCATTTGGTGGTATCGGACGTGAGAAGCGTCTTCAGCGCGTCGGGTGTGCCTCCGCGCGCCGTCACCCCGAGTTCGAGGAGTTTGCTCTTGAC
Source organism: Syntrophobacterales bacterium (assembly GCA_017881765.1). GTDB lineage: Bacteria > Desulfobacterota > Syntrophorhabdia > Syntrophorhabdales > WCHB1-27 > JADGQN01. The sequence continues at coordinate 6,026 of JADGQN010000210.1, forward strand.
CTCCGGCGCTGCCAGCGCGGCGTTGATTTCCTTGTTCAGCCGGTCGATGATTGCGCGAGGCGTCTTGGCAGGAGCCGCAATCGCGTTCCAGGACGATGCCTGATACCCGGGAACTCCGCTCTCCGCAATGGTAGGAATATCAGGAAGGCCCGGGAAGCGCCGCTCCGAGGTAATAGCGACAACCCGCACGACTCCGCTCTTGGTCTGTGAAATGATCGGCGCCAGCATGTCAAAGGCGACCTGCACATCGTTTCCTCTGAGCGCAACGAGCACATCGGGGCTCCCTTTGTAAGGCACGATTGTGGCGTTGATGCCGGTCATACTCACGAAGAGCTCCGCCGAGAGGTTTTGGGTGCTGCCGATGTTAATCGTGCCGATATTCAGTTTGCCGGGATTTCCTTTGGCGTATGTCAATACATCCTTGACGGAATTCCACTTGGAGTCTCCCTTCGTGAGCATCGCAATGTCAAAGAAGCCCAACGTGGAGACGGGAGCAAAGTCGGCGACGGTGTCGTAAGGGAGAGACTTGAAGAGCGAGGCGCTCACCGCATTGCCGTTGGACATGAGCAGAAGGGTATAGCCGTCCGGCGCGGCTTTCGCCACGGCATCCGCCGCAACGATCCCGCCCGCGCTGGGCCGGTTCTCAATCAGGACCTGCTGCCCGAGCAAGCCTGACAGTTTCTGCGCAACCACGCGACACGTAAGGTCCGCCACGCCGCCCGGCCCGAAGCCGACTATCACGTGGATCGGCTTGGTGGGATAAGTCTGGGCGGATGCAACGCCCGCGACACAAAGGAATGTCACCATGACCAATCCCAGCAGTAACATCATCTTGAAAGATTTCATAACACAATCCCTCCTTTTTTCTGGTTCTGATTCTATATACTGGGGAGTTCATAAGTAAGGCCCCCTCACCCTCGCCCTCTCCCTCCAGGGGAGAGGGGTGTAATATTGCCCCGCCCTTGAGGGGAGGGGATGAAGGGGAGGGTGATGTATGTGGCTTTATTAATGACCGCATTAGTGACGGCCGGCACAGCAAGCAGCACCCTGCTCATTGGAGATCCTCGGTCACCTGCGGGAAGATGCGCTGATAAGCCTCCGCATACTTGATATCTTTCTTCTCGGAGTTACGCGCAGCCTGCACGCCGCGATTCAGGGCCACCCGGGTGTAGTACTCCCAGAGGTATTCTTGCGCTGCCATCACCTCGAAAGCCTTGCGCTTCTTCTCCCAGACCGGCGTGATGTCGAGCAGGACCTGGGGCTTCCAATTGCACTGTTCCGTCTGATGGGGCTCAAACAGAAAGACCGGAGGCGCACCGAGCACCGCTCCGCCCGGTTTGTGTCCGTGTGCCTGCGCCACGATCCGGGCCTCCTGAGCGACGTGCGCCGCCAGAGGGTGATCGAAGTTGTAAGGATCTTCCAATGAATGCGTCAGGACGAATTCGGGTCGAAGGGATCGGTAGATGTCAACGAGTTGATCCAGGTGCACGGCAGTGAAATGCATCGGATAGTCGCCGCAGTCGAGGAACTCTATTTCGCCGCCCAGCACTGATGCGGCCTTCAGGGCCTCCTCCCGGCGCAGCTCCTTGACGCGCTCCAGGGTCATGCCACCTTCTTTCCAGAGCTTGGCCGATTCGCCCCGTTCTCCGAAAGAAAGACAGACGATTTTTACCTTCCAGTCCCGGCCGGCATAGAGGGCAATCGCCCCGCCTGCCCGCCAGACAAAATCCCCCGAGTGTGCGCTCACCACCAATGCCGTCTTAGTCTGTTTTTCGGCCATCGTTCTTCTCCTTATCTTCCATCTTCCTAGTCGCACATCCGTGCGACGATCTTCCTAGTCACGCTCCGCGTGACGGTCGTCCCAGCGAAGCGGTCGTCCTACGTCCCAGCGAAGCGGTCGGGCTTCGTCTGTCAGAGCAGCAGCTCAAAATGTTTGCGTAGGACCGCCCGCAAGTTGGCGATGTGGTGACGCATCTGCGTTTCAGCTCCGTCCGCATCGTGCCGCTCTAAAGCAGAAAGGATTTTGCCGTGCTCGTCCAGAGAATCTTCTCCGCGCCCCTGTACCAGCATGGTCTTGATGTTGTA
>JADGQN010000211.1 GCA_017881765.1 Syntrophobacterales bacterium
AGAACGTATAAAAGCGGAGGCAAGGAGCATGGGTTAATGATTTTTCAAAACATGAACTGGATCCTTGAAGCTGCCTCGATCAGGTCCCAAGTTCATCTCCTGCAATTCTTTCCATGACCCATGCCCCGTGACCCATGCCCCATTCTTTCAGATGCTCTTCTCCCATCCCTGTCCCACGTCCATGAGCGGCCGTACAGCCTGGACCTCAAAGGTCAGGGCGGCGTACATCGTTTTGGCCGCCTCCTCACCAGCCTTCTGGGCAATCGCTTTCTTCATTGTCTCCAGCTTTTCGCCCGAAGTCTGATACTCGGTCATCTTGAGATAGACCCTGACACCCTTCCAGCCGGGCGGGGCGCCGGCTTGCTCCAGGATCATAAAGACGGCGTTGGGATTCTCCTGGAGATTCACGAAGGTCTGGTTTTTCCGCACGGCCATGATCACTGTTTTCTCGTCGATCATGCGCGGAGAACCGAAGTACGCTACGTCCACTTTCCCATCCTTACCGGCCGTGCTGAGCGTTCCTATCCTCGGCTGCTTGTTAAAATACTCCATCAATTTTGCTGACATCTCACACCCCCTTTTGAAATGTTTGTGCGCGCGCTACGTAGTAGGCTGATACAAACATGGTATAGCATTTCCGACAAATTGCAAGTGGCAGACAGAGGAGCGCGGACGAAATTCTTCTTGCCAAATTAGAACATCTGTTCTATACTGCTATTACCCATGAGAATTGCTTGCGTATATATTCCGCATTTTCATGCCCAGATAGAATTCTTACGATCTCCGGAGCTCAAGAAGCGTCCCGTGGTTATCGGCGGGGCGCCCGATGAGAGAGCCGCTGTTATTGACTGCTCGGATGCGGCGGCGGGGAAAGGCGTTTGCGCCGGTATGCCGCTTCGGGATGCGTATCACCTCTGCCCCGAGGCAGCCTTCCTCACGTTCGACAAGGATCTCTCCGGGGAGGTCTGGGAAGAGGTGCTCTATCTGCTGGGGGCTATTACCCTTCGGATGGAACCGAAAGAGCAGGGGCTGGTCTATCTGGATATCACGAAGGCCCTGAAACTATATGCGAGCGAAGAGTATGTATCGTCCACCATTATTGAGGCAATACGCGACGCCTTTCAGTTGAAGGTGAGGGTGGGCGTGGGCAACTCCAGGTTTATTGCCGAACAGGCCGCCTTGTCTGCCCCAAAGCAGACACTTGTTGTTCGGCCGGGTACCGAAAAGGAATTTGTCGCTTCCCTGCAGGTGGATAGATTGCCCGTGGACGAGGGGATAAAAGAACGCCTGAGACTTTTGGGGCTGCGCAGGCTGGAGAAGGTAGCCGGATTATCCCGGCAGGCCGTTATCTCGCAATTCGGAAAAGAGGGTAAACGCATAAGCGATATTGTGAATGGAGTGGAGGATAAAAGGCAGATCGTTAAGAGAGACCGGGCAGTTTCCCTGGAAAGGGAAGTGGTAAGTGATCTTCCTTTTGAAACGACAGACCAGGTTGCAGGGGCTTTGGGCAGCGCCCTCGCTGAACTTTCATCAGAGCTCAAAAAGATGGGCAAGGTATGCCGGAAGCTGAAAGTCACGCTCAATCTTCAGGGCAGGAAACAGGACGGGAAGCAGGACATGAAAAATGTTGAGCGCACCTTTGTGCTAAAGAATCCCACTGCTGAAGCAAAAGAGATGCTTGCAAGGGTTGTCAATCGACTGGAGGGTATAGCGATGGAGGGTCCTGTGACAGGCTTTACGCTCGCCGTTTCCGATTTGAGTGCTGATGCGGGCATACAAGAGTATCTATTTAGAAAGAGGGCGGTTATGAGCGAGAAGCTGAAAGGCGTCAAAGGCTATCTTGAGGCCATGTATGGCTATACACCCCTTTTCATGGTGAGGGAAGGGGAGGGAAACTCACTGCTGCCGGAGAGGAAGTTTGTCTTTTCGGAGATATAGAGAGGATAGGGTCATAGGTCAAGGATTCGACAAAAGTGTTATGAAAAACCGCTCTGGAACATACGGAAAGACGAGGGAAACCCTCCCCCTTGAGAGGAGAATGAGCCCAACTTCAACCCTCCCCCTGAAGGGGGGAGGGAAAAGGGTGGGGGTGAAAGGCCTGACGGACATAGCAAGAAGACTCAGGAAACATTCTACAGATACAGAGCGGCATTTATGGAGGTATCTTAGGGACAAACAAATAGAAGGTTTCAAATTTCGCCGTCAACAAGTAGTTGGCAAATATGTTGTGGATTTTGTGAATCTCGAAAAGAAAGTAGTCGTAGAACTGGATGGTGGGCAGCATGCACTCGATCCAGGCGATAAGATACGTGATGAATGGCTCCGGACTGGAGGGTATAAAGTGCTCCGATTCTAGGATAACCAGGTATTCAGTAACTTAGAAGGTGTTTTGGAGACCATCCGAGATGTCCTTCTTGCCTCTCACCCTAACCCTCTCCCTCAAGGGGAGAGGGGAGATGACTTTTGACAATACCAGCTAGCAGCTTGGGAGGATTGGATATGGAAATTGGGACATGGAGCGCAGGATATGAAATCCAGGACAGGTCTTTTAAAACTCGTAACACGGTAGCGGAGCATCCTGTAAGGAAACACGTAACTCGTAACAGCGAAGCCCTTGCGGCGGCTTCGCCATACGATCCGGAGAAGATAGAGATAGCCGCGCAGGAAGGGACGCCTTTTGTCGTGAGGTTGAAAAAGCGGCCTGTGTTGGTGAAGGACGTTGTCAACATGTGGCGCATAGATGAGGAGTGGTGGCGGAAGCCTATCTCCCGGCTCTACTTCTCACTGGAGTTGGAAAATGGTGCAAGAATCACGGTCTTTCGCGATCTCGTGGCGGGCGCATGGTATCGGCAAAACTGGGCATGAGAATAGGGTCATGGGTCAAGGGTCATGGAAAGCGTAAGAGAACAGGGTCACGGGTCATGGGGCAAGGGGCACGGAGAAGAGACTACCTAGGGACAGATGCTGAGAGGGAGCTATGAAGACGGAAAAGATGACTGGTTTTAAACAACTGAGGGTTTGGCAAAAGGCTTATGAGTTGGTGCTGGATATTTATAAGCTGACCAAGGGCTTCCCCAAAGAAGAAATTTACGGTCTTACATCACAGCTTCAGCGAGCTGCCGTGTCCGTTACAGCGAACATTTCCGAAGGGTACGAGAGAAACCACAGAAAAGAATATGTTCAGTTCCTTTACATGGCGAAGGGTTCGTTGGGCGAGCTTGAAACATATCTCTGTTTAGTCAAAGACCTGTGCTACATATCGAATGATCAGTATGATTTGGCGGAAGCTATCCGTATTGACACGGGTAAGCTGCTAAATGGACTTATAAAGTCTTTACGTGGACCCGTGACCCATGCCCCTTGACCCATGACCCAGTATGTAGACACGGGTAGGCTACTAAATGGACTTATAAAGTCTTTACGTGGACCCGTGACCCATGCCCCTTGACCCATGACCCGATATGTAGAGCTGCATATGCATTCCAATTTCTCCCTGCTCGACGGGGCGTCCACCGTGGAGCAGCTCGTCGAGGCCGCTCATAGCGCGGGCATGGGTGGCCTCGCGCTTACTGACCACAACGGGCTTTATGCAGCTCCACAGTTCTTCCGGGCCGCGAAGGAAGCAGGGATCAAGCCGGTCATTGGCGCGGAGCTCACGCTGGAAGGCAGCTTTCACATAACGCTCCTTGTTAAAAACAGCGCGGGCTACACGAACCTCTCCCGCCTCATCACCAGGGCGCAGCTTGCCGGATCGAAGGGCGATCCGAAGCTTACCTTCGCTGATCTGTCGGAGCGCAGCGAAGGGCTCATTTGCCTGTCGGGATGCAGCAAAGGCGAGATAGCATCCTTGCTGCTCAAGGGAAAAAAGAATGAAGCCCTTCAGGCAGCGCAAAAATATTCTGCCCTGTTTGGCTCCGACCATTTCTACATCGAGCTGCAGCACCATCTCCATCCCGAAGATTCGAAACTTTGCAGACAGCTCGTCGAGCTGGCGGGTAGGCTCGGACTTCGTTCGGTCGCAACCAATAACGCCCACTACATCATGAGGGAAGATCACCGGCTTCAGGATATCCTTGTCTGCATCAAAAACAGGATCACCCTCGACAATTCGGCAGAATTCCGCAGGCCCAATTCGGAATATTATCTCAAGGGCGCTCACGAGATGCTCGCCTTGCCCCATCTTCCGGAAGAAGCGATCAGCCGGACGCTCGCCATCGCCGAGCAGTGTGCCTTTGACCTCAACTTCTCTTCGTACCGCTTTCCTGATTTCCCCTTGCCTCCGGGTGAGACGATTGATACCAATTTGCATTCGAAGATAGAGCGAGGCGGCGACGAGGAACTGACGCAGGCGTACCAAGGTGTACGTCGAGGAGGGCGACGAGGAGACAACAAAGCTATATCGATGAACGCTAATTGGTACGAGCAGTATCTCAGGAAGCTCTGTATTGAAGGGGCTCGCAGGCGATACGGTGAGCTGAACGACACAATCATGGAGAGGCTCAACTATGAATTCAAGCTGATTGAAGGCAAGGGGCTCTTCGGTTATTTTCTCATCGTCCGGGACATCATGGAGTTTGCCCGGGAAAACGGCATCCTGGCGCAGGGCAGGGGCTCCGCGGCAAGCTCGCTCGTTGCCTATGTGCTCGGCATCACGCCGGTCGATCCGATCAGGCACAAACTCTTTGTGGGCAGGTTCTTGAATGAGTTCGGGATCCCCGACATAGACATAGATATTTCAACCAACAGAAGGGAAGAGGTAATCCAGTACGTGTATGAGAAGTACGGCAGGGAGCATGCGGCCATGGTCTGCACGTATGTGACCTTCCGGGCGAGAAACGCGGTCAGGGAGGTGGGAAAAGTCCTGGGCCTTCCCTCGCACATACTTGACAGGATGGCGAAATCCCTTTCTTCATACAGCGCGGCGTATGCCATCGATGACCTCAAAGGGATCGCCGAATTCAGAGGATACCTCGGCTCGGATGCGTGGGAACACTTTGTCGGCATGTGCAAAAAAATTGCCGATTTCCCGCGGCATTTGTCGATACACGTGGGCGGCATGATCATCTCGTCAAAGCCGGTCTCCGAGATCGTGCCCGTGGAATGGGCGCGGGCGGAAGGGCGCGTGGTCTGCCAGTGGGACAAGGATGGAATAGATGATGCGGGCCTGATAAAGGTCGATCTTCTCGGGCTCAGGATGCTTTCATTGATCAGCGATGCGACAGAGTTCATCGAAGATCAACAGGGTACTCCGCTCGATCTTGATCGGCTCCCCATGGACGATCCAGCGGTCTATGACCTGATCACAAAGGCGGACACGATCGGCGTATTTCAGGTGGAGAGCAGGGCGCAGATGCAGTCGTTGCCGAGGGTGAAGCCACGCACGCTGGAAGACCTCGGTGTGGAGGTGGCGATCATACGGCCCGGACCCTTGCAGGGCAACATGGTCCATCCGTATATGAGGCGGCGGCAAGGAGCCGAGCCCGTGCAGTATCTCCATCCTCTGCTTGAGCCTGTGCTCAACGAGACGCTCGGCGTGATCCTGTTCCAGGAGCAGATACTCCAGGTAGCGATCGTGATCGCGGGATTCACAGCGGGCGAGGCAAATAAACTGAGAAAGGCGATGGGGCGGAAGAATGCCTTTGCCGAATTGCAGAAATGGCGCGGCCGCTTTGTTGCCGGAGCCGGAACCGGGGGCATCGATGAAGGAACGGCAAATAAAATATTCGATTTGATCGGCGGGTTTGCCGAGTTCGGTTTCTGTAAAAGCCATGCGATGAGTTTTGCGCTCTTGTGCTACCGCTCGGCATTCCTGAAGAAGTACTATCCGGTAGCGTTCTACTGCGCTCTCCTCAATAACCAGCCCATGGGTTTTTACACCCCCGAAGTGATCATTGGTGATGCGAAGCGGCACAGCGTTACGATTCTTCCTGTAGAGATCAATAAGAGCATCTGGCAATGCGGGATTGAAATGTCTGATACCGATTTGCATTCAAGCGGACGACCCAGCCTTCGGCCGGGTACCCCGGGCGGCAGCGAGGAGCCCCACCCGCAAGCGGGTACCCGGGCGTACCTGGAGGTACGTCGAGGAGAGCGACGCAGCGACAACGAAGGTATACACATGAAGGCGAATTGGTATAGCATCAGGCTGGGATTCAGGTATGTCAAAGAAATGGGCGAGGACCGGGCAGGGAAGATCATAGCAGCGCGGGTGAGGGGAGCATTCACATCGCTCAAGGAGTTCTGCTACCGGACCAGGCTTGATAAAGAGTCGATCCAGAACCTGATAGCTGTCGGGGCATTCGATGGGATTGACCGGTCGCGCAGGCACCTTTTCTGGGAGCTCGGAACGATTGAGATGACGGGCTATGACGGGATGGACTTTCCTGCATCAGAGAAGGTTGCACTCGACGAGATGACCTGCCGTGAAAAACTCGTAGCCGATTATGCCATCCAGGGATTTTCCGCGCAGCGTCATCTGTTGGAAGAATATAGAGAGAGGCTCAACCAGATGGGAGCTGTGGGGAGCTCGCAGATAGGCCGGTCTGTCTCAGGCAGAGACGTGAGAATAGGCGGCCTGACTGTTTGTTTGCAGATGCCGCCTACGGCAAAAGGCTTTGCCTTTTTGACATTGGAGGATGAAGAGGGCTTGACGAACGTAGTGCTGCGGCCGGATGTGTATAAGGCATACAGGCAGGTCGTGAGGTTGGAGCCGCTGATAATGGTAGAGGGGACCATCCAAAAGGAAGACGGAATAGTCAACCTCATAGCGAGGAAGGTGTCCTCGCTATGAGTGGCGGCAAGTATAAAGTCCATCTGCTTTGTCGCTCTTCAGCCCGCGTTGCTCCGACGTACTTCATAGTACGCCTCCGCACCGCGGGCCTCGTGCTTCGCGCATCTGAAGCTTTCTCCTTGCCGCCACCCCAACGAAATAAACCGATGTTTCCGGCAGTGGCCCAACTAAAGCAGTTGGTTCCGCGACGTACCGTAAGGTACGCCTCCGTTTCTCACGGCTTGAGCGCCTCGGATCTGAAACTTTTTCCTCGCCGTCAACGAGATGCTCGGGGGTGTGCGCTGTCGGGGATAATAAGCGGGTGTTGCCAGGCAGTTTATAAGTAAGGCCCCCTCACCCTCGCCCTCTCCCTCCAGGGGAGAGGGGTGTAATATTTCCCCGCCCTTGAGGGGAGGGGATGAAGGGGAGGGTGAGTATGTGGCTTTACTAACGACCGCCATAGTAAGTATTGAGTGTAGAGTACTGAAGAGAGATTTCCTTCGAGTCAGGCAGGCGCAAATTGTGTTGCACGTGTAACCTTATTGGGTTACAATTGTAACCTGAAGATATTACAGAGCCACATGGACATCGTCAGCATATTCAGATCAAAAACCCGCCAGCGCTTATTTCGCCTGTATTTTTCCAACCCTGACGGTGAATACTACTTGCGCGAGTTGGAGCGTCTGCTTGAAACGCCGGTAAGCATGATCCGCAAGGAACTCTTACGCCTGGAGGCGGAGGGCATGTTTCTGTCGAGAAAGAGGGGCAATCTTACCTATTTTTACCTGAACAAGTCCTATCCCCTGTTTGAGGAGCTCAAGTCTATGGTCTTTAAGACAGTGGGGATCCAGGGATCCGTGGGGAAGATACTCGACGGATTGAAGGGCGTGGAGAAAGCCTTCATATATGGATCGTATGCACGAGATGAAGCCAACGCATCAAGTGACATTGATCTATTCATCCTGGGCAACGTAAACGAAGACGCTTTGGTACGAGAACTGAGGACCTTAGAGAAAGATTTGCAGCGCGAGATCAACTATACCCTGTATACAAGAAAAGATTTGGAGAAAAAAAAGAAACAAAAGGACCCGTTTGTGTCGGACGTTCTGAAGGGCGCCAAGATAATGCTGATGGGTGAATCGAATGACCTATGAAGATTTCGTCAAAGAGAATCTTGGTAAGGGACTGCTAAACATTTTGATTGCATTTTTCAGATGACGGAGTAAGATGAAAGGAGGTTGCTTGGTATGGTAAGGATCAGCCCAGATACAGCGGGAAGAATTAAGGTAACCTTCCCTTACAATGCCGAGTTAGTGGCCAGGCTCAGAATGGTCGAGAC